>JAYUSR010000099.1:0-6048 GCA_043755575.1 Synechococcales cyanobacterium | reverse complement strand
TCATGCTGTGCTGAGTACTAATCGGAATCACCACCACTGGAAACTCCGATCCTTGGCTCTTGTGAATAGTAATCGAATAGGCCAGCATCACATTATCCAGCTGAGCAAAGCTATATTCAATCAGCTTGCCAGTGGGTTCCTGCCAATCGGGATAACGGATCTGGGTGATTATTTCCTCGTCTTTAGTGACGATCGATTCCACCACCCCAATATCACCATTAAAGACCAACTGGGTATAGTCGTTGCTGGTTTGAATCACGCGATCGCCAACTCTAAATTGTTTGATTTTCCGCTGGCCAGGTATCTCTGGATTCCAAAGTTTTTGCACCAACTGGTTGGTGGCAGTATTGCCGCTATCGGACTTGTGCATGGGCGCTAGATACTGAACATCTGCCGGGGCATAACCCAATTGGGGTAGTTTTTCTTGAAATAGCCATTCGATCGCTTTCGGAATAATCGCCGAGTTGCATTTTAGCCACAGACAATCCGTCTCAAATTTTTCAGTAACTTTGGTAATTACTTCTAACGCGGGCATTTGACCAGCATTGATGGCATGGGAACATTGGGTAATTTTAGAAGCAGCGGCTTGCCTAAACACCTCGGTCAGTTCTGCCACCGGAAACACCCGCGATTGAATCATGTCACGCAGCACGTTTCCCGCCGCAATCGAAGGTAACTGATTCACATCGCCGATTAGCAACACCTGGGCTGACAGCGGTATGGCTGCAATCAAAGAATCGGCAATCGATAGATCCAACATCGAAGTTTCATCAATAATAAAACAGTCACCCTCTAACGGATAGCGACTATTGTGACTAAAGCCACTCCCTGTCCAACCCAACAACCGGTGAATAGTTTGCGCCTCTAAGCCGGTACTTTCTTGAATCCGCAGCGCGGCTTTGCCAGTAGGTGCACAGGCTACCACCCGGCGTTTTTGATCGAGCCAGAATTGGACGATTGCTTTAGCCGTAGCCGTCTTACCGACCCCCGCGCCACCAGTCATAATCGTCACGCCTTGGGTCGCCGCTATCACCAATGCGGCTTTTTGCCCTGCCGCTAGCTCGATATTGTTATCAGTCTCGTAGTCTGTGATCCAAGCATCCAGGTCGGTCTTTAGCTCAAAACTACCGCACAAACCTTGCAGATTATCGGCCAACCGACATTCGGCCTGGTGGGCGCGGTATAGATAAACATCTTCCGACTCCACCACCAATTTACGCCGTTCTGGAGCAGTGGCTGCACACAAGGATTTGATATGGGCGGCAATGGACTCAGCAGTCGGTTGATGATTGGGTAGTCTTAAGACATCCACGCAAATTCGGATAAGCGCTGCTTGCGGCAAATAGCAGTGTCCCTTCTGCTGAGCGGCTTGGCGCAGAGTATCGGCAATTGCTGCTTGATAACGAGCCGCGCTATCGATCGCAATCCCCGTCTTTAGGGCAATGTCATCGGCTCGCTTAAAGCCAAAGCCCCGCACCCGTTCGATTAAGATATAGGGATCTTCTCTGATAGTAGCGATCGACTCATCCCCAAATTCGCGGTAAATTTTGGCCGCATAGGTCGCCGAAATTCCCAAACCAGCCAAAAAAGCAATCAGGTGTTGCAGCTTGCGGCTCTCCGAATAGGACTGCACCATTTTATCCAGTTTGTTAATGGTGATGCCACTCACTTCCAGTAACCGTTCTGGCTCGCGCTCCAGTATCTGGAAGGTATCATCACCAAAATGATCAACCATCCGCGCCGCCATTTTTTTGCCAATACCTTGGAGCGTCACCAAAAATCCAATCACCGACTCCCGCCCTACCGGTTCCGCAATCCGATAACTGGTGAAATTGAACTGGTTGCCATAACTGGGATGCTGCCGCCAATCGCCGTAGAGAGTCACTGCCAAATCTTTTTGAGGGGCGGGCATCACGCCTACGGCTTTAAAGGATTGAAAATCGGCATCAGCCATCTGGATCACCACGTAGTGATCATCACTATTTTGATGCATGACTTGAGCGATCGTCCCGTTGATTTCGGCCATGACCCGTCGGAAGCAAGGATGCTGGCCATTATACTTTCAAGTTGACCGTCGTGAACCCCTGCCGTAGAGTTTGCTGCCGGATCAACCACGATTTTTTGATGCGCTGGCCAATCACTGGCGCTAACCGCCTGACGAGCTGCCGCAAGAGTGGGTATTTCCGTAGCAACTGAGCCTGTCCCATTTCGGCCTGTTGGAGAGCTTGCACTTGCCTAATTTCCGGCTCTCGATCGGCTTGAATTTGAGCTAGCAATCGATCGATCTCCACCCCATTCCAATTACCTTGCAGAGCTGGCACCAAATAATTAGCCGCCACAATTACATCCCGTAAGGCCATATTGATTCCCTGCGCCCGAATCGGCGACATCGGATGAGCCGCATCCCCCAACAACAATAAACCTGGGATATGCCAACGGGGACAGTGGCCAACTAATACCGACAGCAGTACTGGTTTTTCAATGGAGGCTGCTGCCGACCTAAAATGAGCCGCCAGCCAAGGGGGAGCAGCCATAGCTAAAATCTCCGGCCAGTCAGCAGTTTTCCAATCGATCGAATCATCGGCAGGTAAGCTCCAACCCACTTGTAATTGGCCAGTAGCGCTCCGAAATACCCCAAAGGAATGTTGACCGCGAACGAACGAATAGAATACATTCTCCATCTTTAGCAGATCCGCCATCTTGAACCACAAAATATCAAAATTTTGAGGCTGTTCTACCAATGGCAAGTTAGCCTGCGCCCGTACTTGAGAATTCCGGCCATCACAGCCAATCACCAAATCAGCGGTCAGGGTTCGATTTCCCGACAATTTCACTCCCACCACCCGATTATTTTGCGTCCTTCGGTCAGGCTCCGCCAACAGAGACACTTTGCTCCCGCCATCCCATAACAAATCTTGCACCGCAGTACCGGCCAGAAATTCAAAATTGGGATAGGCGCTAGCTTGGGCTATTAACTTTGGAAGTAGAGCTGTTTGTGAAACCAGAGTGCAAGGCTGACAATCAGCTTCCATTGGTTCATTTACTCGAAATAGCGACTGGTTTTCAATGAATACTTCCCAAGCAGCTAAAGACTGGTGCGGAATACTAGTTATCACCTCCGCTAAACCCATTTGACTTAGAGCATTCCAACCATTAGGCATCAGCGCCTCCCCACGAAAGATTCGTTGAGATTTGGTGGCGGCTTCGACGAGCTGCACCTTAACACCGCGTTGGGCTAGTAACAGCGATAGAGTGACCCCAGTCGGGCCAGCACCAACAACAATAACTTGAGCCATTGTGAATATTAGAAGATCATTTCTACTTTAGAATGAATGCTAGTTATTCTCAACTCTACACTGGTTACAGCTATGGTCTAATGCTATGTAATGTCCGGCTACTTTGATCAATAATTATTCCTGATCTTTAATTTGCTCTTGAGGATAGAGGATTAAACAAAACTTATCAATAAATTGGTCAAGGTAGTAGTAATAACTTTTTTCTCTAAAATGTTATTCTTGTAGAATAGCTGGGAACACTGAATATAGAGCACTTATTTATATCAAAACTTCTAAGCTCTAGCCACAGCGATACAGAGAATGTTTCATTAATATCTTCAGAATTAATATGTAGAATTCCGAGGATAGACAAAAGTTAAATCTAATGAATTCTAAAACAACATAGATTAATACAAATGTCAGACTTCTTCATCATTGATCATGAATTTAATAGCTTTGATGAGACTAATAATACTAACTTTTGGCCTCATAACTTTCCAGAATTGCCAAAATATCAAATCACAGCACAGATATACCAAGGAACTCGTACTTTAGTTTATCGAGGTATCCGAAAACACGATCAATATCCGGTCGTGATCAAAATTTTGCGGAATCAATTTCCTGATTTTAATGAGATTACTCAGTTTCGTCATCAATACACCATTGCCAAAGATTTTAATGCATCTACTCTTGTTAAAACCTTTGCACTTGAGGATTATCAGCATTCTTATGCCCTAGTGTTGGAAGATTATGGGGGCATTTCTCTCAAAAAGTTACTTGAACAATTGGGTAAGTTAGAACGGAATTACACCAGAGCATTTGGCAATAATTCACAGAATTTAACAGCATTTTTACAAATAGCAATTCAAATCGCTGCTGCATTAAATGATTTGCATCATTATCAGATAATTCACAAAGATATAAAACCTGCCAACATCTTAATTAATCCAGAAACTAAACAGGTTAAACTCATCGATTTTAATATTTCTTCATCACTGCCCAAAGAAATTCAAGACATTCGCCATATCAATACCTTAGAAGGGACATTAGCATATATGTCGCCAGAGCAAACTGGTCGGATGAATCGGGGTGTTGACTACCGCAGCGATTTTTATGCTTTTGGCGTAACTTGCTATGAATTATTGACTGGGCAGTTACCTTTTACTACGGACGATCCAATGCAGCTAGTGCATTGTCACCTCGCCCAGCAGCCCATTCCAATTAGACAGTTACAACCAGCTGTACCATTAGTTTTAGCTGATATCATCAGCAAACTAATGGCCAAAAATGCAGAAAACCGCTACCAGAGTGCCTCTGGAATACAATACGATCTAGAATTTTGTCTGGCTCAATTACAAGCAACAGGGACGATTCCAGCATTTGATCTAGGTACTAAGGACATCAGTGATCGATTCTTAATCCCTGAAAAACTCTATGGGCGAGAAGCAGAAGTTGAAACATTATTAAACGCCTTTGAAAGGGTAAACAAAGGAGTGACAGAAATGGTGCTCATTGCCGGGTTTTCCGGAATTGGGAAAACTGCCATCATCCGGGAAATTCACAAGCCAATTGTGGGACAGCGAGGTTACTTTATCCAGGGTAAATATGAACAGTTTCAACGCAATATTCCATTTTCAGCATTAGTACAAGCCTTTCGCAATTTGCTAAGACAAATACTCGCTGAATCAAGTACTCAACTCCAGGTCTGGAAAACTCGGATCCTGGAAGCCGTGAGAGAAAATGGAAAAATATTAATTGATGTGTTTCCAGAATTAGAGAGAATTATTGGTAAACAGCCTCTCTCTCCTGAGTTATCAGGTAGTGGTGCACAACATCACTTTAATTTGGTGATGCAAAAGTTTGTACAGGTGTTTAGCACCGCTGCACATCCCCTAGTTTTATTTCTCGATGATTTGCAATGGGCAGATGCTGAATCTTTGAAGTTATTACAAACTTTAATACAGAATACACAGTATTTACTAATATTAGGTGCTTACCGCGACAACGAAGTTTCACTTGTTCACCCATTGAAATTAATGGTGAATGATGTCCAAGAAGCTGGAACCAATATTAGTACAATTATCTTGCAACCATTAGAGTTGCCAGATATAGATCAGCTAATTGCCGACACACTTAAATGCACGGTGTCTTTAGCAAGATCCCTGACAACGCTGGTGTATCAAAAGACTCAAGGTAATCCCTTCTTTATCAATCAACTGCTTAAAGCTCTGCATCAAGACGGGCAAATTATTTTTGATTCTCAAAAACGACAGTGGCAATGGGATATCACTGAGGTGATTACTGATGATGTGGTAGAGTTCATGGTGCTGCAATTGCAGAAACTACCTATGCCCACTAGACAATTACTCCAATTTGCTTCTGGAATAGGAACACAGTTCGATCTGCAAACCCTAGCATTAGTTTTGGACTGGTCACTGGATGATACGGCCACAGCACTATGGCCTTTGCTACAAGAGAGTTTAATCATTCCACAAACAGAAAATTATCAATGTTTTATCAATGAGTCAAACTATTCTACTTCCTTACGACTGGCCAATCCATTTTATCGTTTTCCCCATGATCGCATTCAACAAGCGGCTTATTCCTTAGTTTCCGATCAACAAAAACAAGTAACTCATCTCAAAATTGGACAACTACTTCAGCAGAAATTTTCTGGAGCAGTCCAAGACGAGCAACTGTTTGATATTGTCGGACATTTAAACCGAGGCAAAGAATTAATTACTCAACCTGGCGATCGAGCAAAACTAGCAAC
>JAYUSR010000098.1:0-6074 GCA_043755575.1 Synechococcales cyanobacterium | reverse complement strand
AGTAACATCCCAAAATAGCCCTGGCTCCAGTCAATTTTTTGCCAATCACCGACGATAATTTCAATTCCTAATGGTTGGGCGCGGGTTTGCAGAATCTCGATCGTCTGGGGAAAACAGTCTGCTGATACCCAAAAGCGGTTCAAATTCTTCTTGGTCTGGATGCCATAGCTCATAGTCATCGCTTCCGCCGCAGCAGTACCTTCATCCAACAACGAGGCATTGGCGATCGCCATCCCGGTCAAATCCATAACCATGGTTTGAAAATTTAGTAAAGCTTCTAGGCGACCCTGGGAAATCTCTGGCTGGTAAGGAGTGTATTGGGTATACCAACCAGGATTTTCTAAAATATTGCGTTGAATGGCTGCCGGTGTGATGCAGTTGTAGTAGCCCAGGCCAATGAAGGAGCGGAAAATTTGATTGTGGCTAGCGATTTCCTTCAGCTTGCTCAATGCCAACTGTTCGGAGATGCCGGGATCTACCGCTAAGGGATTTTGCAATTGAATATCCGCCGGTACCGCCTGAGCCGTTAACTCATCTAAGCTGCTATAACCCAGTGCCGCCAGCATTTTTTGGATATCAGCAGCTTGTGGACCAACATGTCTACCAATAAATTCTGCTCCAGTTTGCCAAGGACTCTGTGAAGTGGAGTGAGAAGTCTGGGCGGGAATTTTGGGTAAAGACTGCGTCATAAAACTTTGGAAAATGCTGGTTATTCTTAATAGGTTAATATCAAATGTCAAAAAATACCGTGCTTTTGGTAATTTTAGAGCAAATAATTGAGGCTAAAGGCCAGCAGCGCCGTGCCGATTGGCAGAGTCAAATTATCAACGCCCCACTGCGAAATCGACTCTAAACCAATAGCTGCGATCGATACTGGTATTCCTATCAACCAAGTGTCAGGTAAGCTACCCTGCACGGCATATAAAGTCACGGTGGTAATTAGATAACTAACTAATACTAAAACTACCGTGCCTTCGATACTTTTTTGGTTGCCCCACACTTGGTAAGGATGTTTGCCGAATTGTTGACCCACGATTGCCGCTAATCCATCCCCCCAAGCCATAATTAAAACGCCAATCACGGCATATTCTGGGCGCTGCATTGGCCAAAAGATCGCAGTCAATATACCAATACTCACTGCATAAAAGAATGTGCCCAGACTTTTACGACCTACGCTGTTTACCCCCGGCAGAATTGGCAGCTGGTAGGAAATCAACGCAGCGACACTAGCCAGCACTGCCGAAATAATTCCCACCCAAGTGGGTAGCTGTAGTAGCCAAGCAATCAAAATAATATTGCCAGTGCCGATGTGAACAATTTTTCGATTCGGTTCCGGGGGCAGCCAACATTTTCTGTGACTGAGTTCTGCTACTAGAGAGATGATGCTCACATAAATAGGGACGATGACGATGCGTCCCCAAATTGGGATATTGGCCAACCAATCGGTAGAAGTTAACACTAAGCAAGTTTCGCTAAACTGGATATTTAAATCTAAAACGATTTAGCCTATTTTTGTGAAAAAACCATTAATTAAAATAGTGCGCGGCTATCAAATTTTTGTTTCGCCCTATTTAGCACCAGCTTGTCGATATCAGCCGACCTGTTCCAATTACGCGATCAAAGCCCTCGATCGTTTTGGTCCAGTTACCGGCAGCTGGTTAGCTATCAAGCGAATCTGTCGCTGTCATCCTGGCTACCCTGGGGGCTACGATCCGGTGCCTCCTGAGTAAATACCAATAGTGACCGGTAAATTTTGTCAAGAACTAGGTATTTTCTGGGAATTCTAAAGAAATATATCCGTAGTCTTGAACAATGAAAAAGATTTTTGGGGCAGCAGCACTACTCGTTTCTATTAGTATGCAGTTGCCAGCCCAGGCACAATCAGTATTTGCACCGACCATTACTTTCGATAGCGGCAACACCATTTGGGGGATCGAAAACCGGACTTCTCTGTCCGATCGCATGTCACTACGCTCTTTTGTGAGCTTCGCCAATAGTTCGTCTAGTGCTAGCACTAGGTATGGCACATCACTTAATTACAATTTAGATTTAGGGGATGAAGAAAAAAAATTCAGTCCTTTTCTGGGTATTGGATATACCACCTCTTCTGGTACTAATAATAGTGCCACTGGCTTTGCTCAAGCCGGAGTTGATATATATTTTGAAACCCTGTTATTAACTGGTTCGGTAGCTATGCCTTTCAGCGGTGGCTCTGGTCTAAATACCTCTTTTGGTCTGGGCTTTAAATTTTAGGTGGCAAAATAATATTATGAGAATTAAAGCCTTCAAAGCTGATGGGCTTTAATTCTCATAATTAAATGATTTTAATTAGCTGGGGTAAGCTGGTGATTTTTCACTAAATCAAGATGCTCGTTATTGATATATTTATCTAAAACAGTAAATATTTTTTGATGACTAAAAGGTTTAGAGATATATTCATTAGGATAAGATGTTCTATCTATTGTCCAACTTATCTTTGCTCGATCGCTACTGAGGAAAATTATTGGTGTATTCCTGAATTTAGCTGTCCGCCGTAATTGAGAGCAAAGACTGTAAGAATTGATACTGCTAGCGATATTGTCAACTAAAATGAGCGCTGGCTGATATTTTAGCAAAGTCAAGAAAACTTGAGAGGCTTCTTGCAGGTTAATATAGCCATGACCAGCATTCTCGACAATTGTCTGAATTGTTTTAACTTCTAATTCATTGTTGCTGAGATGGGCAACCAAAATATCATTTTCTAGTGATTTCAGATCTCCAAATATAGAAGACTCTTTTTTAGTATTTATCGTAGTTACTAATTTATTAGTGGTGATATCAATATCAGACATGAGCCGTAAAGAAACGATCTGTAAATCTTGGTATCTAAGAATTGTTTTCATAATTGGTTCAATGTCTTCACCAATTTTTATTACAATATCTCTGAGGGTATGCTCATTGTCTAGTAAGCAGACGATTTTTTCGTAAGTTTTTACTGGTAAAAATTGCTGTAGTTTTAGATAGCTATCAACATAAGGAGTTAAATGAGGCGAATATTTAATAAATTTGTGATCACACCATGTCCGAAAGATTAATATCACTTTTTGCAAGATTATTTTAGGCTGAATGAGCACTTCCGGCACTAAAAAATCTTCATTTTGGCTGGCTTGTAAAATATAAACAGGTGGAGCTTTTTTTTGAGTTGTTGCTTTCTCTTCAGTGTGCAGAATATCAAATAATACTTCCAACAAGCTACCTTCAATAATTTGTTCGGCTTGCTCTCGATCGATATAGTTATCTGTCAATAATTTCTTAATTGCAAAATAGTTGGGTTCTTGTAGCTCCTGCTCACTGAAAAAAGAATCACCATTGGAGCCTGGTAAATCAACTTGCTGTTGGGAAAGCTGTCGTCGTAAGCGGCGAATTGGATGAATTCCAGCACTATCTCCCACTAAACGACCGCGATAAAAATAGATATTCCAGGAATTACCCTCGAAATCATTGATGTTATTGCCATCAAAACTGGTTACACAGAGTTGTCCTGTGAATCTTTTTTCGTTACAGAAATTGATTTGTTGTAAAAGGGTCATGGTAAATGTGAGATGGGATGCTAACGCTGGTAAGTTTGGTGCCAGCTAAAATTTAGACTTGTAAAGTCAACCTGATGTGTTTGATCGCCGCTGCGCCCCCTCGACTAAGGTTTGCCGTGACAGTCTGATTTTTACTCATTTTTAACATTGTCAGCAGTTACTCAACATCAGGGAAATCACGGAAGCCTCAGGGGAAATACGGAAGTGAGCGCGATCGATCAAAATTCAACTAAAGTTGTTTGGTTATTTGGGACGGCTGAACGTGCTGGGCGGGAACAGCCAGACTACAATAGGGTAGTCAAAATTCATAGATATGTTGCATGTTTAATCCCCCACCTCGGCCAGTGATTCCTACTCAGAGCTGGAGTCGGCCACTGCATCAAGGTTGGGACCATCCCTACACGGTGCGTTATGCCAGCAATATTGATGATGGACCGTTTCATGGAATGCCGCTGGGCGGTTTTGGTGCGGGTTGCCTGGGTCGGTCTCACCAGGGTGAATTTAATCTTTGGCACTTAGATGGTGGGGAACATACCTTTGGTCAGTTGCCAGCTTGTCAGTTTAGTGTTTTTGAACAAACAGTTGATCGATCGATCGCCTATGCCATGTCTACGGTGCCACCAACCGATAGCAGTTTGAGCCGGTGGCAATGGTATCCCAGTACTGTTAATGGTGAATCTACTGGTGTTTACCAGGCTCTTTATCCTCGTAGCTGGTATAGCTATACCGGAATTTTTGCTACCGAGCTGACTTGTGAACAGCTGTCGCCAGTGTGGGCACACAGCTATCAAGAAAGCTCTTATCCAGTAGCTGTTTTTGAATGGACAGCGCATAATCCCACCGATCAGCCAGTTACTCTCAGTATTATGTTGACCTGGCAAAATATTGCCGGTTGGTTTACTAATACTGTAGCTACCGACGAAATTCGGGTGCGCGATGATGGCAGCCCGATCTACGATTACCAGTCGCGGTGGGATGATAGCACTGGCAGTAATAATATGTGGGTTGCTGATAATTTTCGGGTGGGCTGTCTGCTCGATAGGGTGCGCTCAGATGATGAACAGCCTGGCGAAGGAGATGGCCAATGGGCGATTGCCACGGTGACTAATCCGGCTTTGGAAGTATTTTATGATACTCGCTGGCAGCCGACAGGAGACGGTAGCGATATTTGGGATATTTTTGCGGCCAATGGTTCTCTGATCGACAGATCCGATGAAACGGTGGCCGAACCAGGTGAGCAAATTGCAGCGGCGCTGACGGTGCGCTTTACCCTGAAGCCGGGACAAACTAAAAAGATTCCTTTCATTCTGGCTTGGGACTTGCCGGTAACAGAATTTGCCAAGGGGATTAATTACTATCGACGCTACACCGATTTCTTTGGCCGCAACGGTAAAAATGTTTGGTCGATCGTCCGCGATGCTTTGAAGCATTACGATAGCTGGCAAACTGAAATTGTGCAGTGGCAGCAGCCAATTCTAGATCGGGTCGATTTACCAGATTGGCTAAAAATGGCCATGTTCAATGAACTGTATCTGATGACTGGCGGTGGCACCCTGTGGACGGCTGCGGATGAAGATAATCCGGTGGGTCACTTCGGGATTTTGGAATGCTTGGATTACCGCTGGTACGAGAGTCTGGATGTGCGTCTTTATGGCGGCTTTGCACCGCTATTGCTGTGGCCAAAACTAGAGAAAGCCATTCTATTAGATTTTGCTCGGGCTATTCCCACCAGTGACGATCGATTGCGCTTAATTGGTTACTATGTCCAGACGGCCTTTGGCTACGCCGATCGACCAACTGTCACTGACCCCCAAGAAATGTCGGCACCGCGCAAATTAGCCAACGCCACTCCTCACGACTTGGGTGCCCCCAACGAACATCCCTGGCTGAAAACCAATTACACCTGCTACCAAGATTGCAACCTCTGGAAAGACTTGGGCAGTGATTTTGTGTTGCAAGTCTATCGTGCCTATGTGTTTACGGGCAAAGAAGACGTAGAATTTTTGGCGGAATGCTGGCCAGCTGTCGTCGCTGCCTTGGAATATCTCAAACAATTTGACTTGGACGGCGATAGCATCCCCGAAAATAGTGGTGCTCCCGACCAAACCTTTGATGACTGGCGTTTGCAAGGAATTAGCGCTTACTGTGGCGGATTGTGGCTAGCCGCATTGGAAGCTGGCATGGCCATCGGCAAAGTTTTGATCGACAGATCTAACCTCACTCCCCAGCCTCTCGCTGTTATTTATGTCTATCAGACTTGGCTCACTGCCGCCCAGCCTTTATATCAAAAATCCCTATGGAACGGCAGCTATTACCGCATTGATACTGGTAGCGGCTCGGATGTAGTGATGGCTGATCAACTCTGTGGTCAGTTTTACGCTCAGCTGCTAGGACTACCAGATATTGTGCCGATCAACTGCGCCCAAACGGCTCTTCAAACTATCTATCAAGCTTGTTTTTTGAAGTTTAATAATGGTCAACTAGGAGCTGCCAATGGCGTAAAAC
>JAYUSR010000097.1:0-2121 GCA_043755575.1 Synechococcales cyanobacterium | reverse complement strand
GTAGAACCGGCCGACAAAATGCTGGGGGGAACTGTTGTCAGACCAGATGCCGGAGAAGGTGTGACGTTAATAGAACTAGAGGATGAGGGGAAGAGTGTGGGACTAGCTGACGACGGAATTGGTAATGGTGTTGGGTTAATAGATGGCTTAAGGGCTTGAGGCGTTGGTGGTTGATTTTTGTTGCAGCTAGCGATGGCTGTCATTAACAAAATGATTGGAAAAAACTTGAGAATAAATGAATTAAAATTTTGATACATAAAGATAAATTTTATAGTGATGTTAATAACTGTAATACTAGTACATTGTTTATTTTCGCTATATTTTAGGTCATCGTAACATCTGATTGCTCTTCTCTGCTGTAGTATATCGGACTATTGGCTGGTCAATCAGTAATATTTGTGGGACATAGCCATGTGCGTTAATAAAAACTTATGTTAAATATTCTCACTGAACCACTGCACTATGAATTTTTGCGCAATGCGATCGCCATTGGTCTTCTGGTGGGGATGCTCTGTCCGATTGTCGGTAGCTATCTGATTGTGCAGCGGATGGCTTTACTGGGAGATGTGATTGCCCATTGTGTCTTACCGGGACTGTCAATTTCCTATTTTTTGGGCATTGATATTTTGATTGGAGCTTTTACTTCTGGGTTGCTTGGCTCTTTTCTGATTGCTGGTATTCGATCGCAATCGCGGATTAAAGTTGATTCCGCCATGGCACTCACTTTTTCAACTTTTTTTGCGCTAGGAGTAACACTCATTACGGTACTGAAGAACAAACGCCTCTTAGATGAATTTTTATTTGGCGATATTTTGAGCATCAACCAGAGCGATATTTTGCGTACTGCGATCATTACGGCTGTTATTTTGTTAGCAGTGGTTTTATTTTATAAGGAGCTGCTGTTCTATGTGTTCGATCGAACGGCGGCTCAAGCCAGTGGTCTGCCGGTCAAAACTATTTATGTCGGATTTATGATGGCGATTACCCTTACCATTATTGCCAGTATGCAGGCCGTGGGCGTAATTCTGGTGATTGCCCTGCTGATCGGTCCGGCTCTCACGGCCTATTTACTAGTTAAACAACTCCATCACATGATGTTGCTAGGAGCCGGAATTGGGATGGTGGCTAGTACAGTGGGGATCTATTTGAGTTACTATTTCAACTTGCCATCGGGTCCAGCCATTGTGTTAGTATCCTCTGCAATTTTTGTTGTAGTACTGTTATTTGACCCACACAATGGCTTAATTATGACCCAACTAAACAAGCCTTGAAACCTTTTTTGAGGTCTGCTTCCTGAAGATTGCGACCAATGAAAACCAGTTGATTATGACGAGTTTCGCTGGGTTTCCAATCTCGATCACGACGGCCATCAAAAATCATATGCACTCCCTGGAACACGAATCTCTGTTCTTGACCGACCAGATTCAAAATTCCTTTCATCCGAAAAATATCTTGGCCTTGGGTTTCTAACAGCTTACTCATCCATTGATTGAGTTTTTCTCCATCAATGGCACCCGTTTCCACAATGGCGATCGAACCAACTGTTTCATCGTGCTCGTGGGCTTCTTCCCCTAAGAATTCCGGGTCAATCTCCAACGCTCGATCTAAGCTGAAAGCCGAGACACCTAATATCTGATCTAGATCCAACTCGGCATTTTGCGTCCGATAAATTTTAGCGATCGCGTTCATCTGCCGGATTTTTTGCTCTAGCTGATCCAAGGTCTCACTGGTCACTAGGTCTGCTTTATTGAGCGCAATCACATCAGCAAAGGCAATCTGCTCTTGCACTTCTGCCGCCTCCCAGTGCTGAGCAATATGCTTAGCATCGACCATCGTCACCACCGCATCTAAATGGGTTTGGGCTTGTACATCGTCATCCACAAAAAAGGTTTGAATCACTGGTGCCGGATCAGCCAAGCCAGTGGTTTCAATCACTAGATGGTCAAATTTGTCCCGGCGGCGCATCAAATTACCAATAATCCGAATTAAGTCGCCCCGGACAGTACAACAAATACAACCATTATTCATTTCAAAAATTTCTTCGTCAGCACCAATCACTAATTGCTGATCGATACCAATTTCGCCAAACTCGTTGACAATCACGGCGACTTTTTTGCCATG
>JAYUSR010000096.1:0-2127 GCA_043755575.1 Synechococcales cyanobacterium | reverse complement strand
CCCAAGGAGCCGTTCAGCCATTCGATACGACAGATTCTATTATAAATACTGCGTTCAGGATGCCGTTCTTTCACCCACCCACAGACCGCGACGGCGTTAGGGCGATCGTCAAATGCCGCCACAGCCGCTTCCAGCCAGCCTGGAATAATCTCACAATCCCCATCCACAAACTGAACAAACTCAATTGTGGGTGCGATTTCGAGTAGCTGCTCAAGTCCGGCATTTCGAGCGCGTGCGGCGGTAAATGGAATAGATAGGTCCAAACTGACAACCGTAACCCCGAGCGATCGGGCCATCAATACACTGTCATCGGTGGAGCCGGAATCGACATAAACAATCTGTACGACTTTTCCAAGGACAGAACGGAGGCATTGTTCTAAACGCTGCCCTTCGTTACGACCGATCGCAACTAACCCAACTTGATTTAAAGCAATTCCCTGCATGGGTCAAAGTTTGGTAAAAAATTAGTATTTACAATCTGCAAACAGAATTAGCATTGGCTTATGACTCATTGGCTTATGACTCATTGGCTTATAACTGGCTTAGCTTATAACTGGCTTAGCTTTTAACTGGCTTATAAAAGAGTCAGATCTATTTATAGCTCTACAGCAAACCCTCTCTTAACTTTATGAAGAAAACTTTATGAAAAATTTTTGTGAGAAAATTTATGCAGGACCTTTATGAGAAAGCGAAATAATGCCATTACTCTTAGAAATGCATGGAATTCGGACAAATTTTTTATTTTCGTATATTAAAGGCCAAGATTAAATGACTAGATTCTGCTAATTTTCTAGCCATATTCTAGTAGACTCATCATTACAGCGTGTATTGGCCTGACTCACTTTAGATCATAAGGTATTTAGCTCATAAGGTATATTTCGAGATGGAACCTTCTTTACCAACTCCAGCTCCGCTTAACTTCAGTGTGGGTTCTCCATCTAGAGGAGTAAGTCTTTTGACACCCTTCAGCGATATTGGAATAACACCACTTTCATCAATCGGATCGTTTCAGGCGATCGTTCCAGCAGAACCTGTACTGACTCAATCATTAGCTCTGTCTACACCCATATCTACGCCTGCTACTGTTCCGGGAAAAGGGTTACTTGGACAGTATTATAGTGAGATTAATTTTGATACTTTGAAACTGACCCGCGTTGATCCAACGATTAATTTTAGCTGGGGGTTGGGTTCACCGGATGCATTGCTGGGGGTCGATCGATTTTCAACTCGATGGACTGGAAAGGTGCAGGCAAAGTACTCCGAGACTTATACCTTCTATACCAATTCTGATGATGGCGTTAGGCTTTGGCTTAATGGTCAACCAGTCATCGACAATTGGATTCCCCATGGCTTGACCCAAGATAGCGCAACGATTACCCTAATCGAGGGTCAGCAGTACGACATCAAACTGGATTACCATGAAGAGACGGGATCGGCTTCATCTGGACTATCTTGGTCAAGTGCAAGTCAAAAGAAAGAAATCATTCCACAATCTCAGCTCTATGAACCCGACGCCACATTACCAACATCCAACTTATTAACGCCAGCCAACAAGATTACCAATGGCAGTACAGGCTATCAGTTTAGCGTGGTTTATGCTGACAATATTGGCATCACCCAGGCGACAATAGACAGTCAAGACATCCTCGTCAGTGGACCCAATCAATTTAGTCAGCTTGCCAAATTAGTCAGCGTCAGCAGCGACAAAGATGGCAGCCCACTAACCGCAACTTACAGGATTGATGCACCGGGTACAGGATGGAGTACAGAAAGTTCTGGTGCGTATTCCATTACCCTGCAAGCGAATCAAGTGAGCGATGGGGATAACAATTTCATTCCCAGCAATACCTTAGGGACATTCCTAGTCGATTTTGCTCCCCCGACTGCTCAACTGGTAGCCACAAATCCTGTGATTGGCGGCAGCGCCCGCTATAGTTTTAGCGTGATTTATAGTGACAATTTAGGGGTGTATCCCTACACGATCGATAGTCAAGACTTACAGGTGAGTGGTCCAAACAATTTCAGTCAATTAGCCCAGCTCGATAGCGTCAGCCCCAGTAAAGATGGCCGTTCTGTCACTGCAATCTATAGCATTAATGCACCGAACAAAGTTTGGGATACCACCAG
>JAYUSR010000095.1:0-6130 GCA_043755575.1 Synechococcales cyanobacterium | reverse complement strand
GAATGCTTCTGGCTTTAGTTTTTTTAGTTGTTCGTAGGTCACTTTGTCTTTCTCTTTTCTCTACTTTTACCCCATCTTTTCCTATTCACGCAAGAGGTATACTATATCACTTCCTGCTGCACGTAATCGCTTACAAACCGCACTAACCGTCTCCGGGTGCCAATGACCACCCCGCTTGCTTTTGATGTCATGCTCGTTCAAATACCTCGTGATCGACTGATAACTTTTCCCAGACCTGCGATGCCTCCGAATGATTTCAATGGTCTCCAGTTCGTCATCGTGAGCGACTAACTCAGTACCCAGAGATTGCTTACCAAACTGCGGAGAGCCGTAAGCATATCCACCCCCACTAGCTTTAGCCTTCCGCCCACCTTGGGTACGCTCGATAATCGTATCGCGCTCCAAAGAAGCGACAGCAGCCATCACAGTTAAAATCATCTTACCGATCGGGGTCGAAGTATCAACTTGAATGTCGAGCAGCACCAAGGATTTGTTGTCGGGCTTCAAGACATCTTCGACCAGTGCCAGTACATCGCGGGTATTCCTAGCAATCCTGTCGAGCTTCACGGCTACGATGCCATCAGCTTTGGTTTTGACTGACTGCAAGGCTTGGGCGAATATTGGTCGGCCAGCAGAATCTTTGCCGGACTGTACTTCTTCAAAGATTTCGACGAGCTGATGGCCGAAGGCATGGCAGTAAGCTTCGATTTTCTCCCTTTGCTCCGGCAATGAGGTGTTTTCAGCCTGAGAATTCGTTGATACCCGGATATAGCCGACTAGTTTCATGTTCAAAGCGTTGATGTAAGTGATTCTTGGCCTATTATAGCATCAGAGTTATTAGCATAGATATGATGGAGTGATAGCCAAGCAGCTAGTAACAGTATGTACTTTAGCTATTATTGGTTAAATTAACGAGTTAATTTTCGTACATCCGACAAGCATCCGACAAAATTGAGCCTCTGGGTTGTCCCCGTGATATAATCGAACAGTTGCAAACCATTTACCATCAGTGTTCTGGGAAGAACAAAAATAGAGATCGATAGATTAGGATAATATTTTCAAGCTGCATTAAAGCCATCAAACATTTATTTGTAAATGCTTTTAAGATTTCGAGACTGAACCCAATTGTTGGTTTGAGTTGAAGCACACCGAAAAACTTGGACATGTAATTTAAAGTAAAGTCATGCGTATAGCTCAGTGAGGAAATGCCATTTTGAGTCAATTACCAAATTGCATTACTAGCCCACCTTGGTGGCAACTCATGAATTGGATCGTTGATCCCCTGGGATTTCAGGAGAGATGTAGCCGAAAGTATGGTGATATCTTTACCATGCAACTGGGTGGAATCGGATCTCTCGTGGTCATTGGCAATCCGCAAGCCATTCAAGATATTTTCAGCCAAGATTCCAAATTTGATATGGGGCGCGGGAATGCCCTTGCCGAACCGCTACTTGGGCAAAATTCTTTGATGCTAATGGACGGAGAGCGTCACCGACGAGAACGAAAATTATTAATGCCTCCCTTTCATGGGGAAAGATTATATGCCTACGCCAAACAAATTTGCCTGATTACTGAACAAGTCGCGAGCCAGTGGCAAGTCGGTCAAACTTTTGTGGCTAGGACTACTATGCAGAAGATTAGCTTAGAGGTGATTATACAAATTGTCTTTGGTTTGAGCGAAGGGGAACGCTATCAACAACTTAAACCCCTGCTTACGGATTGGATTAATATGACCGATTCTCCTCTTCGATCCAGTATGTTATTTTTTCGGTTTTTACAAAAAGATTGGGGGGCATGGACTCCTTGGGGTCGAATGAAGCAGCGACAACACCAGATTCATAATTTACTCCAGGAAGAAATTGAGGAGAGAAGAACAAGGAGGAACGAGGAGGGGGCTGATATCTTGAGCCTAATGATGGCAGCGCGAGATGAAAGTGGACAAGCAATGACCAATGAAGAATTGAGAGATGAACTGCTATCAATTTTGTTCGCTGGACATGAGACTACAGCAACAACACTTGCTTGGGCATTTTATCAAATTCATCGCCAACCTGATGTCCGCGAAAAATTACTGCAAGAACTAGATAGTTTGGAAGAGAATTCATCGCCAATGGAAATTGCTCAACTTCCCTACTTGTCAGCAGTTTGTAAAGAAACACTGCGGATGTATCCAGTCCTGCCGGGGATTTTTCCACGCATTACTAAATCCCCCGTTAATATTGCGAGATACTTGTTTGATACCGAGACAATTTTACTGCCAACGATTTATCTAGTGCACTATCGGGAGGACTTGTATCCTAATGCTCAACAATTTAAGCCAGAACGTTTCATTGAGCGTCAGTATGCTCCTTCTGAATACTTTCCATTTGGTGGCGGTAGTCGGCGGTGTCTAGGATATGCTTTAGCTCAGTTAGAAATGAGCCTGGTTCTGGCAACGATTTTATCCAAGTATCAACTTACCTTAGCAGAGGATAAACCTGTTAAATTGCAACGTCGTGGATTTACTCTTGCACCTAAAGGCGGGGTTCGGATGGCGGTGACTGGAAAACGATAAAGTAGAAGAGCTACATCTCTTCCTTTAAGAGCCAATTGCCACTAAAGTTTTGAGGTTATATGACAGTCGCACCCAGATCATCACTTATCAAAGTTGAAATTGGCCAGGGAGATGTTCGCACTATTCAGCGGGGGAAAACTTGGGCACAGTATGAGCACCTGCAACAGGGCTTTGAGAACACCCGTGGAATTAAATTATTTTTTTACAACAGCACGATTGAGATTCTGATGCCTAGTGAAGCCCACGAGATGTTCAAGAAGATTATTGCAATCTTGATTGAGGCATTTTTGATCGATCGCCAAGTTGAGTTTAAGCCGACTGGCTCGATGACCCAAAAGCGAGAAGGCTTTGCCGCAGCAGAAGCAGATGAATCTTATGAAATTCAAGGTGTCAAGCTCTCGATCGAAGTCAATTTCACAAGTGGTGACATCTCGAAACTAGAATGTTATCAGGCTTTAGAAGTTGATGAAGTCTGGTTTTGGGAGGATGGCACGTTAGAAGTTTATTCTTTGCAGCCTGATGGCTATCAAAAAGTGAGCCATAGTCATATTCCGGTACTTGCACCGATCGACCTCTCAGTCTTGGCCGAATGTATCTTAATCGGAGAAACATCTCGTATCCAAACTATTAATCAATTTTTGGCAATGCATCCAAAAACTAAAACCTGATGGATAGGCCACCACCTGCAACGATAATCCACCCTTAATCCAATGACCGAAAACAATAATCATCACTATTTCCGAGGAATCGTCACCGGTCGCATCACCCGCAGCCAAGATAAAAAACTACAAATTCAATTGCCGGATGGTTCTACCTTCAAAGTAGGAGGCGATGCCGCCAGAGAGTCACCGGAAGTAGGACAATGGCGGGTAGTGCCTCTGACTGCTTCAACTGGGGAAGTAACCGCCTTGAAAATACTAGAAAGGCTGAGTAGTAAAGAAGAAGACGGCTTTCAGTTAGTGGGTCAAGTAGGCCAAATAGCCAAAAAGAAAAAGACTGGTCTTGTTGAAATTCAAGAAGCAAAGTCATCATTGAAGCTGACCATCAGCAATTTTCCTGAAGATTTAGCAACCGACGACCAAGTGAATATTACGGCTCATTTGGTGGGTAACAAGCTGCAAGTAGTAACAGCACACCACGCTGATGCCCAAAACATTGCCAGTGTGCCAACTCCCCGTAACCTTGACGCGGAGCAGATCGAAAGATCCTCTCCAGAGTTTGCTGAAATTGCCCAAACAGCCTTGCTCAATGAAACCGGCCTGAGAAATTGGCAGCTGTCTCCACCAGTTGTCCAAAAGAATTGCTGGGAATGGGTAGCTACGAGTAAAACCATGACCACCCGCGTGATGGTCAATGCTGTGACCAAAGAAGCCGAGGTAGCCTATTACGAAACGATCGCACCAGAGCCAGCAGCCGTTCAAGAACATCACGACAGGCTTAATGTTACGCCGTTGGGAGCCGCCCGTAGTATTGGGGCTTCTTGTTTTCGAGTAGAGATTGGTCCCTACGAAATAATCCTGGACGCTGGGACTCGTCCCAAGGGTAGCCAGCCTTTGCCCGAGTTCGATCGCATCTCAAATCCCAACTTAATCCTGATCACCCATGCCCACCAAGATCGCATTGGAGCCTTGCCGGTGTTCCATCGGTTATTTGGAGCGACCCCAATGATCTGTAGCTTTGGCACCAAGGAAATTGCGGAAGTAATGCTGACGGACTGTTTGAAGGTGCAAGAACTCAGTGAAGATTTCCAGTCACTGTTTGATGAAAGCGATCTGTACGCCACGCTGTTTCATCTCCAGACCCAAAACGTCAGCGAAGATTTTAGCCCTTTGCCGGGTTTGAAGGTGCGTTTTATCCCAGCTGGCCATATTGTGGGAGCGGTTTGCATTTACTTAGAGTATGGCGATCGCTCACTGCTCTATACCGGCGACTACAACACCACCTCCAGTCGCACTACCGATGGATTGCGGCTCGAAGATTTACCCCAGGCCGAGATGCTGATCACTGAATCCACCTATGGTAGCGATGTCCATCCCTCCCGCCGTAGCCAAGAAGGTGAGTTATTGCAGGCGATCGCGGAGGTGGTAGAAGCTGGTGGCAACGTTTTAATTCCAGCCTTTGCCCTGGGGCGCGCGCAGGAAATTATCTTGGCTCTCCGCACCAGCAGCTTATTCCATGCTTTGAATATTCCAATTTACGTGGACGGATTGGTAAGACCCGTCACCAGCGTTTTTCAAGATAATTTAGACCTGCTGCCTAAGGCGGTGGCCAACTTTGCCAAGACGGGCAGGAAAGATCCATTCTTTGACACGACTTCCACCCCGCCAATTATTTGTATTAATTCACCCCGCGAACGACCGCTGGCGATCGCTAAACCATCAGTAATTATTGCTAGCTCTGGAATGATGACTGGGGGAGCCTCTGTTTACTACGGCAAGATTTTACTGGAGCGAGAAAATGCAGCGGTGTTCATTTCTGGCTATACCGATGAGGAATCGCCGGGACGGTTGTTGCAGGGTTTACAGTCCGGGACGGAAATAGAATTAAATGGTACCAAACTAACGGTCAGGTCGCAGATTCGCAAGTTTAATTTATCTGCTCATGCCGATCGGGTGGGGCTGACCCAGGTAATTCACCGGGTAGCGCCGCGTCATCTGATTTTGGTGCATGGTTCGCCCTACGCTTTGCAGCAGTTATCGCATACTAGCGATTTGCAAAGTCGCTATTGGATTCATATTCCTAAAGTTGGGGACACGATCTCTTTTGGCATCCCGCCGGAGCATATCTCAGTGCAACAATTAGCCAAGGTTGATGCGGTGCAAGAGTTTGAAGTAGAAGTAACTGCTGAATATGATGGCATGTGGTTACGGGTGCCCGAGCATGTTTTAACTGACCCACGCTGGCAACGATTTACCACTACTGGAACTCTACACGCGCAATGGAGTAAGCGGGGAGTGCTGGAGTTGCGCACGGCGGGGGTGACGAGTAGCGATGTGGAAAAAGCTTTGCTGGAAGGAACCCATTGTTGTGCGGTCTGCACTAGCTTGAGGGGTGGTGCCTGTCGGGAGACCGATAGTTCGCTGTATGGCATGACAGTCGATCCTGCGGGTACCTGCCAGGAGTTTCAGTTGCGAGCATCTTTAGTGTCAGAACCCGTAGCAATTCCGCAGGTGGGCGAAGTTAGTGCTGATGTAGTTTTAGACGATGCCTAAGAAAACTGGTCACAACTGCGCTGGGTGCTCCAAGCTAGGTAACACTGAAGCCCAAGCTAAACCTTGCTGGGACGGCCAAAGATGCCCGAATCGTCGTCACTATCAGCGCAATAAGCAAAGGATTGGCCAGGAGCGGAAGGTGTCGCGTATTGTGCGGTTGGAGAGTGATGAGCCAGAGGGGTTACGCCAAAGGCCACGCACGATCATACTCAATCCCCCCGTTGGCATTACTGCCAGCATCATTTTCTACCGAGAACGCCGGGATGCGCCGGTACATGCGATCGCTGCTGAAGTCTGGCAGGGTGGTCAAGGGAAAATATTGTCGGTACAGCCGATGCACTGTATGGGTTTGTCTCCAAGTCAG
>JAYUSR010000094.1:0-2137 GCA_043755575.1 Synechococcales cyanobacterium | reverse complement strand
AAATTAAAACTAACAGTAAAAGAGGCTCCAATCGCTCTTTGGTTAATACTCTTCACTTCTGCGAACTTTTTTGCTGCCTCAAGAGTGACAAATCAGGGGTATACATAGAAATCTTCAGAATTGCCATCAATAAAAGCCGCTAAATCGCGATCTTCTGCATAGAAAGAATGCACCTTTTTTGCTGCAATTTCCAAATCTGTTTGTTCACGTAACACATCTGGTTGTGTAGCATTCTGAAGGAAAAAAGAGCTAATGAACTGTTCGGGTGAACGTTGTGTGAGCGAATCGCGGATTATTTTAGAAGTGATTTCTAAAATTTTCAACTGTTCTCCTACAGTCATGACCTTGAGAGCAGTTAATAGTTCTACTTTAGTCATGATCTCAATAGATAAAAAGCAATTATTCTGCCCATCCTGATTCTAACGTCAAGCATTTGCCGTTAGCTAATTTGGAGTGACAGCTGATAAATATGTCTTTTGTTTAATGCCGTTAAAGAAGCCAATTGCTTACTGGCATCCGATCGAGAAATCCCCTGTGCCAACAGTTGCACCAACTCAGTTTTGATCAAATCATCTGACCATGGCGGCGTGAGAAACTCGGCTCCAGCCACAATTACCACGTATTCTCCTTGGGGTTCCTTATTTTGGTGGTGTTCGATTGCCCTCTCTAAACTACCCCGCCAGAATTCTTCGTGCATTTTGGTCAATTCTCTCGCTAACACCACCTGACGCTGCGGTTCTAGCTGCTCTGCCAAATCGGCCAAAGTGCGGCGTAGCCGATGGGGCGCTTCATAGAAAACAATCGTGCGCGTTTCCGACTTAATTGCTCCAAGTCTTTGCTGGCGATCGATCCCCTTGACTGGCAAAAATCCTTCAAAAACGAATCGATCACTAGCCAATCCAGAAGCACTTAAACCGGTAATTACAGCAGTCACACCAGGAATTGGCACGACGGTGATCCCAGCTGCCACGCAAGCAGCTACCAGCAAAAAACCGGGGTCAGAAATTCCAGGCATCCCAGCATCGGTAACCAAGGCGATCGATTGACCGGTTTCTAACTTAGTAATTAGGTGGGGAATCTGCTGACGTTCGTTATGTTCATGACAGCTAATTTGCGGTGTCTTAATTTGAAAATGATGGAGCAGCTTGCCAGTATGCCTGGTATCCTCAGCAGCAATCAAATCTACTTCCTGAAGAATCCGCACGGCGCGGAAGGTAATATCTTCTAAGTTGCCAATGGGAGTACCCACCAAATACAGAGTGGTGGCCTGGACATTTTTAGACATTGGCAATTTTCATAGGGCTAAGCGATTTCCCAGCAATCATTACTGTCTAGATACGATCCGCGCACTAGTCGAATCTGAGCCAGTGCCACAATGGTGGGGATAATTCGTCCATAATTCGTGGAAATCGCCCGCCAACCCAGATCGGCAAAAAACCAACCCCACATCACCGGGCCTAATACTGCGAATACGCCACGCACTGCTCCTTGCCGAGCAACGTTGGCTACCATACCGCGTTTGGCCAATTGCATGGTGACATAGGCTTGAATTTGACCAGTGGCCGCGATCCCGCCTTGGACAGCTTGTCTGGTAACTTGGTATGTCGCAAAATGGATCGCAAACTGCTTGGCAATTTGCTGTAGAACTACCGGTTGCACCACCGAACTCATCACCAAAGCGCTACTGCCAGTCAAAAGCAATTTCATCGGATCGTGTTGGACATGCAGCGGTAACGGCTGAGAAAAATTGGATTGGCTCAAGGACTTTTGAACCTTGGTGGTAATGGCCGTCTGTTCGGCTGCTGGCAACTGCTGCCAGGCCTTACCCATCAAATGCAAAAACAGCTCTGCTTCCAGATCTTCGGTGCTGAGCTGCTTAGAATAGGGCATCTTCAGGTAGCGGCAGACTTGAATGACCACTTGCCGGTAGCTGATTTGCTGGGTGCGTCCTTGTAAAACGGTCAGGCCATCAGCAGCTAAATAGCGAAAGCGTTGTTCGATCGACTCGATCCACTCGACTCGTTCCTGACTTTGAATCTCTAAAGCATCAGGAGTACTCATATAGTCCAGAGGATTAAATTTTCGGCAAAAAAGAATTCTGGTAAGCTGCTGCAACTCTTCGTCTGTTGCTAGCTCC
>JAYUSR010000093.1:0-6133 GCA_043755575.1 Synechococcales cyanobacterium | reverse complement strand
TCGCCTTCGAGCTTACCTACAACCGTACCGGAGTGTAAGTGGTCGCCACCAGACATCCGCAAACACTTTGCCAAAACGCGGAAGTGAATACCGTGATTCTTTTGACGATCGATTACCGCGTGCATGGCGCGGTGAATGTGCAACAGAATGCCGTTGGCTTGACACCACTTCGCCAAGGAAGTGTTGGCAGTAAAACCACCAGTTAAGAAGTCATGCATGATGATGGGAGTGCCGATTTCTTTAGCAAATTCAGCCCGTTCCATCATTTGTTCGTTGGTAGGCGCAGTCACGTTTAGATAGTGACCTTTAATTTCGCCAGTTTCAGCTTGCGATTTTTCGATCGCTTCTTGAACGAACAAGAATCTGTCTCTCCAGCGCATGAAGGGCTGAGAGTTGATGTTTTCATCATCTTTCGTGAAGTCTAGACCGCCGCGCAGTACTTCATAAACTGCCCGACCGTAGTTTTTCGCCGATAGACCTAGTTTAGGTTTGATAGTACAACCCAACAACGGACGACCGTACTTGTTTAATTTGTCGCGCTCAACGGTAATACCGTGAGGAGGACCTTGGAAAGTCTTGAGGTAAGCAACAGAGATCCGAATATCTTCTAATCGCAAAGCCCGCAGAGCTTTAAAACCGAATACGTTACCAACTAAAGAGGTGAGCAAGTTGGTAACAGAGCCTTCTTCAAACAGATCCAAAGGATAGGCGATGAAGCAGAAATACTGGTTATCTTCACCAGCAACTGGCTCGATATGATAACAGCGACCTTTATAGCGATCGAGGTCAGTGAGGAGGTCAGTCCAGACAGTAGTCCAAGTACCAGTAGAAGACTCAGCTGCTACTGCGGCGCCAGCTTCCTCAGGCGGAACGCCGGGCTGAGGAGTCATGCGGAAGCAAGCAAGGATATCAGTATCTTTAGGGGTATATTCTGGTGTGTAATAAGTTAATCGATAATCTTGAACACCAGCCTTGTACCCAGTCTTAGCCTGGGTTTGGGTTTGGGTATAACTCATTTAGTATTTCTACCTTCAAAGGAATTAGTTAGCATTTCATACAAGTACCTACTATATCAGCGTCCGTATTAGTTTAGATTTTAATATTTTTGGGTAATTGATAAGATTTAATTATATTTTCACTACCTATGTTGTAAATTGCTAAATAATGTTAGCGATGAGGGTGTCGATCGCCTCTATCTCGCTGATTTTGTCCCCACCATGCTGTGATCACTATTTTTGTCAAACATTGTGAAGAATTATGTAAATGCTAGTATCTTTTTGTGTCTTTTGTCGCTGTGATTCACGACTAGCAAGGGTTTCTTGTTAAAACTACAACAGAGCATCTACGTTAACAAACATCTGCAAAAGCTTGTTTTTCCATAGTTATGCCCTTTAAAATTTCCAACAGTGAGTAAAATTACCTGCCCACCAGATATCTAACGTAATCAGCAACATAATTTAAGTATTTAGTCCATTAGTCTCAACCACTGTTAAGGAGTCGCTCTGCATGTTCACCAACGTTAAGTCCACTATTAGACACATTGCTCCTGCCGACTTGCGTGGCCGGAAGCTGTTGAAGGTGGTCTATGTTGTACTGGAGCCGCAGTACCAAAGTGCCTTGTCTACTGCGGTTAAATCGATCAACGATCACCACCCCCAGATTGCGATCGAAATTAGCGGCTATTTACTCGAAGAACTGCGCGACCCCGAAAACTATGCCGCGCTGCAAACCGACCTATCTACTACCAACATCTTTATCGCTTCGCTAATCTTTATTGAAGATTTAGCCGAAAAATTAGTAGCTGCGGTCGAACCGTATCGCGACAATATGGATGTGGCGGTGGTCTTCCCTTCGATGCCGCAAGTTATGCGTCTAAACAAAATGGGTAGCTTTTCCTTAGCGCAATTGGGACAGTCCAAGAGTGCGATTGGAGAGTTCATGAAAAAGCGCAAGGCCAAGCAGGGCAGCAGCTTTCAAGATGGCATGTTGAAACTCGTGCAAACTCTGCCCAAGGTCTTGAAATTCTTGCCGATGGAAAAAGCCCAAGATGCCCGCAACTTCATGCTCAGTATTCAGTACTGGCTGGGTGGCACCCCCGAGAATCTGGAAAATTTTTTGTTGATGCTTTCGGATAAATACGTTTTTATTAATGACAACAAGTCCGAAAATACTTATCAAGAGCCAGTTACTTTCCCCGATATGGGCATTTGGCATCCCCTTGCCCCCCAAATGTTTGAGGATGTGAAGGAGTATTTAAACTGGTACACCAGCCGTCGCGATCTATCGGACGAGCAACGCGCTCCTCTATCGCCAACAATTGGCTTAGTTCTACAGCGCACCCACATTGTGACTGGCGATGATGCTCACTATGTGGCGATCATTCAAGAATTTGAAGCAATGGGAGCTAAGGTCGTCCCAATTTTCGCCGGTGGTTTAGACTTCTCCAAGCCCCTAGAAGCATTCTTCTTTGACTCCGTGACTAAAGACAGTGCCATCGTTGATACTGTAGTTTCGCTCACTGGTTTTGCCCTAGTCGGTGGCCCCGCTCGTCAGGATCATCCCAAAGCGATCGATGCCCTCAAGCGACTAAATCGCCCCTACCTGGTAGCATTGCCCCTAGTCTTCCAAACGACCGAAGAATGGCAAGAAAGTGATCTGGGATTACACCCTATTCAAGTAGCATTGCAAATTGCCATACCTGAACTAGATGGTGCGATCGAACCAATCATTTTATCTGGCCGCGATGGGAATACCGGTAAAGCGATTGCTCTCCAAGATCGAGTAGAAGTAATTGCCCAGCGCGCCATGAAGTGGGCGAATCTAAGGATCAAACCCAAGCATGATAAAAAAGTAGCGATCACGGTTTTCAGCTTCCCTCCCGACAAAGGCAACGTGGGAACAGCTGCTTATCTGGATGTTTTCGGCTCCATCTACGAAGTTCTTAAAGGTCTGAAAGAAGACGGCTACGATTTACCAGAGCTACCAGCTTCCGGCCAAGAACTACTAGAACAAGTGATTCATGATGTCCAAGCTCAATACAACAGCCCAGAGCTGAATGTGGCCTACCGGATGTCGGTAGAAGAGTATCAAGACCTCACGCCCTACTCGGTGAGATTAGAAGATAGCTGGGGACCACCACCGGGCAACTTGAATAGCGATGGCCAGAACTTACTGATTTTTGGCAAGCACTATGGCAATGTTTTCATTGGGATTCAGCCTACTTTTGGTTACGAAGGCGATCCGATGCGACTACTGTTCTCCAGATCGGCCAGTCCTCACCATGGTTTTGCGGCTTACTACACTTACCTGGAAAAAGTCTGGGGTGCGGATGCTGTATTGCATTTTGGTACCCACGGTTCCTTAGAATTCATGCCGGGTAAGCAGGTGGGCATGTCTGGTGAATGCTTCCCCGATAATTTAATCGGTAGTATTCCCAACATGTACTACTACGCCGCCAACAATCCCAGCGAAGCCACCATCGCCAAGCGGCGAGGTTATGCTGAGACCATTTCCTATCTCACTCCACCTGCCGAAAACGCTGGTCTCTATCGTGGTCTACAAGAATTGGGTGAACTAGTCGGCTCTTACCAATCGCTCCGGGACAGCAATCGTGGCATCCAGATTGTTGATACGATCATGGACAAAGCGCGGATTTGTAATCTAGATAAAGACGTAGCTCTCCCCGATATCAACGCGATCGATATGTCGATCGAGGAGCGCGATTTAATCGTCGGGTCGATCTACAGTAGCTTGATGGAAATTGAGTCGCGCCTGTTGCCTTGCGGCCTGCATGTCATTGGCAAACCACCTACCGCTGAAGAAGCGATCGCCACTTTGGTGAATATTGCCAGCCTCGATCGAGAAGAAGAAGGCATTAAGGGCTTGCCTCGGATCATCGCCGAGAGCTTAGGCAAAGACCTAGAGCAGCTTTATCAAGACAACGATCGGGGGGTACTCGCTCAAGTGCAACTACTCCAAGATATTACCCAAGCCGTTCGTCAGGCGGTGGGGGCAATTTTGATCGATCGATCGGACTCCGAAGGTCGGGTATCTTTTATGTCGAAGCTAAATATCTTTGGCGGCAATAAGCAAGAACCATGGGTGACAGTCCTTCAGGATGCTGGCTACGGCCAAGTAAACCTGGAAGAAGTCAAGCCATTGTTTGAATATCTGGAATTCTGCCTGAAGCAAGTCTGTGCTGATAACGAGCTGGGTGGTTTACTCCAAGGTTTAGGCGGTGAATACATTCTACCTGGACCAGGCGGCGACCCCATTCGCAACCCGGATGTGTTGCCTACAGGCAAAAACATCCACGCCTTAGATCCTCAGTCGATTCCGACAGAAGCAGCGGTTAAATCAGCCAAAGTAGTAGTCGATCGATTGCTCACCAAGCAAATGCAAGACAACAATGGTGCTTACCCCGAAACCATTGCTTGCGTATTGTGGGGCACTGACAACATCAAAACCTACGGTGAATCACTAGCTCAAATCATGTGGATGGTCGGGGTCAAGCCGGTGCCAGATGCTCTTGGTCGAGTGAACAAATTAATTCTACTCTCCCTAGAAGAACTGGGTCGGCCTCGGATTGATGTAGTGGTAAATTGCTCCGGTGTCTTCCGCGATTTATTTGTGAACCAAATGAACTTGTTGGATCAGGCTGTGAAAATGGCCGCCGAGGCAGATGAACCACTAGAAATGAATTTCATTCGGAAACATGCCTTAGCCCAAGCCGAAGAAATGGGAATTAACTTGCGTCAAGCCGCCACCCGGATTTTCTCCAACGCTTCTGGCTCCTACTCTTCCAACATCAACTTGGCGGTAGAAAACGGCACTTGGGATAACGAAGCGGAGCTACAGGAAATGTATCTCACTCGTAAATCCTTTGCCTTTAGTGCCGACAACCCGGGCACAATGGAGCAGTCTCGCAAAATCTTTGAGACTTCTCTGAAAACAGCGGAAGTAACTTTCCAGAATCTGGATTCTTCGGAAATCAGCATGACGGATGTTTCTCACTACTATGACTCCGACCCTACCAAAGTAGTCGCTGGTCTGCGAGATGATGGGAAAATGCCGACAGCTTTCATGGCTGATACCACTACAGCTAATGCCCAAATTAGGACGTTATCGGAAACGGTGCGACTGGATGCCCGGACAAAGCTGTTGAATCCAAAGTGGTACGAGGGAATGCTCAGTCATGGTTATGAAGGCGTGCGGGAGTTATCCAAACGGTTGGTGAATACGTCGGGTTGGAGTGCGACGGCGGATGCGGTGGATAACTGGGTCTATGAGGACACCAACACGACTTTCATTAAAGATGAGGAGATGTGTAAGCGCCTGATGGACTTGAATCCGAACTCGTTCCGGAAGATTGTTTCGACGCTTCTGGAAGTGAATGGTCGTGGTTATTGGGAAACTTCTGATGAGAATCTTGATAAGTTGCGCGAGTTGTATCAAGAGGTCGAAGATCGGATTGAGGGTGTAGATTAGAGCGTAAAAAAAGGGGTGCAGGTAGCTCCCCTTTTTTTGTGGTCAGACTATTATTTTAGCTGTTATGCATTGCCGCCGAGAGCCTAGATGCTGAAAAAATAGTCGATAGACAAAGGCAGCAAGTGGCGATGCTGACTAGCAAAATGTTTTCTTAGTGAATTCAGGGTATCCTCTTCAGAAGAAGTTACTGTATTTTGGGTCAGCTACCGCCTTCATGGATAATTCAGCTCCTTTATCTGCTGTCAATCAGGATGAAATCAATAATATCCTCTGGCGGGCTTGTGATACGTTCCGAGGGACGATCGATGCTAGTGAGTACAAGAACTATCTGCTGGTGATGCTGTTCGTCAAGTACGTCAGTGACTCATGGACGGAACATTACGCGCAATTGCAGGAACAGTATGGGGATGATAGGGAGCGAATTCTGCGGCGATTGGAGCGGGAGCGGTTTGTATTGCCGCCTGATTGTCGGTTTGATGATGTTTATACCAAGCGGAATGATACGAATCTGGGCGAGGTAATTAATAAGGCATTGGAGCAGATTGAGGAAGCTAATAAACTCAAGCTGGCGGGGGTGTTTCGGAATATTGATTTTAATAGTGAGGCGAATTTAGGGCAGACGCGGGAGCGGAATACGCGGTTGAAG
>JAYUSR010000092.1:0-2151 GCA_043755575.1 Synechococcales cyanobacterium | reverse complement strand
TGTTTCATCAAGATGACATTAGTGCAGCATTGACTGCTAGCACTGGCATGAGCTTGGAGTCGGCGAATCGGCTGGTGGAGTCTCTGGAGGCTAGCCATACTAACAGCGTTGAAGAGTTTGCCAAAATGGTAGGCAAGTATCTAGATAGCAAGGGATCGAAGCATCGTTTGATATTTATGGTGGATGAAGTGGGGCAGTACATTGGAGACAATCCTGACCTGATGCTGAATTTGCAGACGGTTGTGGAAGATTTAGGGATTCACTGTCGGGGCAGAGCTTGGGTGATTGTGACTTCTCAAGAGGCGATCGATGAAATTACCAAGAACCGGATTCGGAGTGGGGATTTCTCGAAGATTGTGGGGCGGTTTAATAAGCCATTGAGTCTGTCATCAACGAACACTGATGAGGTAATTAAGCTGCGGTTGCTGGATAAAACTGAGGCAGCACGAAGCCAGTTGGAGAGTTTGTATAGTGAGAAGCAGGCGATTCTGAAAAATCAGATTAACTTCACCAACTGTGCTGACTTGCCGGGATACAAGGATGCTAAAGAGTTCCAGTTGGCTTATCCTTTTATTCCTTACCAGTTCAATTTGCTGCAATCGGCTTTTACCCAAATTCGGATTATTGGTTCGGCGGGTAAGCATTTAGCTTCTGGGGAGCGATCGCTGTTAGATGCGTTTCAAATTTCGGCGAAGACTGTGGCGGAGCAGCCGATCGGGACTTTGATTCCTTTTCATACTTTTTATAAGGCGATCGAGGGCTTTTTGGATAGCTCGATTAGTCAGGTAGTTAACCAAGCAGCAAAGAATTCCCAGTTACAGGCTTTTGATCTTGATCTGCTGAAGGTTTTGTATATGGTGAAGTATGTCAAGGAAGTGACTACCAGCCCAGATAATCTGACAACGCTTTGTTTGACCAATATCGATCAAGACCGGGTATTGCTAAAGAATCAGGTGCAGGAATCTTTACAGCGCTTAGAAAAGCAAACTTTGATTCAACGCACGGGTGATAACTATAGTTTTCTTACTCATGAAGAACAAGATATTGGCCGGGAGATTAAGAATATTGAGATTGACCCTAGTGAAGTAACAGCAGAATTTCAAAGAATGGTTTGGGATTCGCTGTTTACTGATAAAAAGTTCAAGTACAGCAGCAGGCATCTGTATGACTTTAATCGCAAGCTAGATTATCAGGCTAAAGGCTCACAGGCTAACGATTTTGGGCTGCATGTGATTACTCCCTACTGCGATCGGTACAATGAGCTACAGAATGATGATTTGAAGTGTATTGCAGAAACGGCTGATGGTAAAGAGGTATTGGTACGGTTGCCAGATGATCCTTTGTTGATTGATGAGGCTTGTGAGCTGGTTAGAACTGCTAAGTATATTCGGCGCAAGAATAGTGGAAATTTGACCGCTAGTATTCGGAAGATTCTGGATGGCCGAAGAGATGAAAACGGTAAGCGACGGGAGCGGGTAGAGCTGATATTGCGAGGCTTAATTGAGCGGGCTGATGTATTTGCAGTTCAGAGCAAAGTTACGGTTAGTAGCCGCGATGCAAAAACGCTATTAACTGAAGGGTTGAACTATTTAGTTAGTAATGTCTATCAAAAACTAGGTTATGTAGAAAGTGGTTTTAGTAGTGACGATGAAATAGCCAAGGCTCTGACTCGTAACTTTGAAACAATTAATACTGATGGAGAATACCCCAATGGGGCAGCTCATCAGGAAATGCAGTCTTGGTTAGCTGATGAAGCTGGAGTGAGTCGGCGAGTCAGTATTCGTAATTTGATTGATAGATTCATTAAGCGACCTTTTGGTTGGTCGGAGTTTGATACTTTGGGCGTGTTGGCGGAGTTGGTTAACTTGGGCAAAGTGGAGCTGCGATCGGCACAGGCCACGGTGAATTCTAAAGAGCCTGGGTTGGTGGTCAAGCTGCGATCGAAGACCGGCTTGGATTCATATTTGGTGAGGCTATGTGGGGCGGTGGATGCCGCTAGTTTGCAGGTGGCGCGGGACTTGGCTAGAGATTTGTTGACTGGAACAGCGCCGGGGGATACTGCCAAGCTTTATGAGGCGTATCAAGGAGCTTTGCAGGTTAGTTGCGATCGATTGCAGGGTTGGATTGATCGATCGAAGTCTGAGCTGTTGC
>JAYUSR010000091.1:0-6179 GCA_043755575.1 Synechococcales cyanobacterium | reverse complement strand
GTTACCACCATTAGTCTCTCCAGTTGTCGAACATTTTTAATTTCGACCGAACCTGCTGGCTGATTCCGAATCAGGAAACTTAATTTGTTGCTAGGCTTGAAATTTTCTCGCAGTCGATCAGGGGACAAAATGTTTAAGCCCCGTACCAATACATCTACTTCGGCAGTACCATTATTATTTCCCAACAATGGGCCAGAGCCATTACCCACCGGGATATATAAAATGCCGATCACCGCCGCCATAATCACCAAGGCTGCACCAAGATCGAGAATACTAATCTTCCCAAATAACCTGCCTTGCCGATCTAAAATGGACATAATTTAAGTTTTCCGTTGCTGATCTGGAGATGTACCAGTAAGCAGTATCAATTTTTCCATCCCCTTTGTCAAACGTCGATATTCGAATTCTCGCCGCTGGCAACTTCTTGGCTGCTGATACGTCTGCTCTCCTAAGTTTGGTTTACCAGCATTTAGTCCTAATTTATTTACGTTAGTAACTTGTTTATGTTTAGCAACTATCTCAAGAATGTCCACAAACGCTGGCTGTACGTCTCTCTTGCTGCTTGTATGGCTGCTGTTGTTACGGTCTTCACCCCGCAAGCTGGACAAGCTGCTGATTGGCTGAAATTAATTCTCCAGGGTGCTCAAATCATCCAAATTTCCAATATTTCTGATCAGCAAGAAATGCAGCTGGGTGAAGCTACTAACCAACAAATTCTTCAGCAATTAAAAATACATCCTAGTCGGGAAGCCAATGCGTATGTAGATAATATCGGTCAGCGGTTGGCGCGAACCAGTGCCCGTCCCAACATGAAATACACATTTCAAGTAGTGCAAGATGACAGCATCAACGCTTTTGCTACCATGGGTGGCTATGTGTATGTCAATAGCGGTTTAATGAAAATGGCTGATAATGAAGCCCAATTAGCTAGCGTAATTGGTCATGAAATTGGTCATATTACTGGTCGCCACGGCATTCAACAGATGAAACAGCGGATGATTGCTAGCGGTGTCAGTTCGCTGGCTGGCGTCGATCAAAATACGTTGGCTCAAGTGGGTGTAGAACTGGCTCTCCGTCGCCCCCAAAGTCGTACTGATGAAAATGATGCTGATCAACGGGGTTTGAATAATCTGATTAGAGCTAACTACGCCCCTTCAGCAATGCCCGCATTTATGAGCAAACTGGGTAGTGCTAACAACACACCTGCTTTTTTAAGTACTCACCCCTCACCGCCCGATCGAGTGGCTAATCTTCAGCGCCTCACACCAGCAAAATATCGCAGCCGCACCTATGGATTAGAATCAGCTGCCTATCGGCAACGTATCCAAGCTTACTTTGGTAGTGGGAGTTCTAAAAACTCCGCTACCGGTAATTCTTACCAGAAGTTACGTTAGTTGTAGGCTGTCACCCGGCTGGGGTCAATTTGTTTGGTAATCTGCTCTAGTTTCTTGCAGCGGTATTTTTTACTGAAGACATTGTATTGATGTACCAATTTATTATTGATGTCTAAAGCAGTCATCCAACCACTCTTTCGATGGTATGCACCGGTTTCGATGTTGAGCCACCCCACCCCGGCAGCCAATTCACCCGGTGATACACCTGGGAGGGTAAACGTAATGGTATGGCCAGTCACAATTATTTTATCTTCAAAATAGGGGAAAGCTGAGCTGAAGAATTTCTCGCGCATCCAGCAAAATTGTTGTTCACCTTGCTGATCAAGACGGAGGTAAGGATCAACACCCGCATGTACTAACCATACGTCATCGAGATCCAGATAGGTGGGCAAGCTGGCCATCCAATCTAGGTCGGACCGAAGAATTCCTTCTGCTCCGTAACTTTCTAAGGTGGCATCTCCACCGGCTTGCAGCCAAAACTTCAACACTCGCTCGTCTTGTGCTTCGTAGACGGCACGAAGTAGCATTACCTCGTGATTGCCAAGTAAACAAGGATATTGGTTGTCACGTAAGAACTTGACTACTTCGGCACTCTTGGGACCACGGTCGATCAAATCTCCTAAGAAATAAACTTGATCGTCATCACCTAGCTCTACGTTTTTCAGTAATTCCATGAGGCCATCATAATGACCATGAACGTCACCGATGATAATCCGACGGTTTTTGAAAACAGTTTTAAGGGGTTTAGAATGAGAGGGTTTAGAGAAAAAGTTGAACATGGGTAGCTATAGTGCACAAGCTGAAATTGGAAAGTACCAGCAGCCAATATTGATACCTCAGTATTATAGGTAACCATGGCTACCTATAGCTTGTTATATTTATGTCATGGAAATCGCCGCACATCAGACAATTAATTTAATTTGCCAAGCCACCAGCTCCGCTTGGTTAAGTCAGGCTCTGGAACATATCGACGTTATCTTACTAGATCATTCCCATTGTGAGCTAAAAGCCGCTAACAATGCTCTGAATTTAATCTTTCGATATCCTAGTTATCCCAAACTGATTGAGTATCTAACGGCGATCGCTAAAGAAGAATTAGAGCATTTTAGCCAAGTGAACAAAATCTTGGCGGAGCGTCAGATTGCCCCCGCTCCGCTGGCGTCCCCTCCCTACGCGGCTGGCCTGAAAAAGCAGATTCGATCGAATGGTTCGGAGCGATTATTAGATTCTTTGTTGGTGGGTTGTCTGATTGAAGCCCGATCACATGAAAGGCTAGGACTTTTGGGCGCTCACCTACCCGATCCGAAGTTGGCGGCCTTTTACCGCAGTCTCATGGCTTCGGAGGCGCGGCATTTTGGGGCATTTTGGTCGTTGGCTGATACTTACTTTGATCGATCAATAGTTCAAACTCGGTTGGCCGAGCTGGCGGAGATTGAGAGTGAATTACTGGTTAATCTTCACCCCGAACCCCGAATTCATAGCTAGCAAATTATGGACATGCTAATTTACCAAGATTTTTTGATTCGGCCTTGGCAACCAGCTGATCGACAGGCTATTGCCGCCGTCATTGGCACGGTGTTAGCCGAGTATGGCTTGGTTTGGGAGCCAGAATTAGCTGATGGCGACGTCTTAGAAATTGAAAAATATTATCTAGAGAGTGGCGGTGAGTTTTGGTCGATTGAACAGCAGGGCAAAATTGTGGGCAGTGGCGGTTATTATCCTATTCAGCGCGGCGAGCGAGCGGTGGAAATTCGCAAAATGTATTTGTCACTAGCTAGTCGGGGGAAGGGTTTAGGTCGGTTTTTATTGGCGGAGCTGGAGAGATCGATCGCCCAAAGAAATTTTCGAGAAATCTGGGTAGAGACTGCGACGGTATTGGCTGAAGCTGTTCAGCTTTATGAAAGCAGTGGTTACTTGCCCGCGACCGGAGTCGAAACAGCGCGGTGCGATCGAGTGTATGTTAAGTACTTGAATTGATTTACAACTTCCCCATGCTTTCTTTCCAGACGATTCTTGGCTTACGCTGCTATCTAGATGCTCAGAATACTCAAACAGTGGGATTAGTGGCCACGATGGGCGCTTTGCATCAGGGGCACCGGAGTTTGATTGATCGAGCGCGACAGGAAAACGATCGGGTGGTGGTCAGTATTTTCGTGAATCCGCTGCAATTTGCCCCCACCGAAGATTTAGATAAATATCCCCGACAGCTAGAGCAAGACCGCCAGCTGTGCGTCCAAGCGGGAGTAGATGCTTTGTTTATTCCTACCCCCGCATCGATCGGCATTCTCGGTGAAATTAATCAAATAGTGCCACCGGCCAGTCTCACTAGCAATCTCTGCGGAAAGTCTCGTCTGGGGCACTTTACCGGTGTGGCAACTATTGTCACCAAGCTGTTCCAAATTGTGCGACCCAGCCGCGCTTACTTTGGCCAAAAAGATGCGCAACAACTGGCTATCATCCAGCGACTAGTAGCCGATCTAAATATGTCGGTGCAAATTGTCGGCTGTCCGATCGTCCGCGAGGATTCTGGATTGGCCATGAGTTCACGGAATCAATATTTGAGCGCCACGGAAAAAAAACAGGCCGCTGGAATTTATCGCAGCTTACAGGCGGCACACGATCTATTTCATCAGGGTGAGTCTCAAAAGGCTCGATTGATCGCCGCTGTGCGAGAACATTTAGCGCCGTCAATGCCGCTAGAGTATCTAGAATTAGTCGATCCGCAGACTATGCAGAATATTGAAAAGGTCACACAGGATGGTTTACTCGCGATTGCTGTCCGCGTGAGTAAAACTAGATTAATCGACAATATTCGGCTGTCCCGGAAATTGCCAATTATTGCGATCGATGGCCCGGCCGGTGCGGGGAAATCGACAGTCACTAAGTTAGTTGCGCAGAAATTAGGCTTACAGTTTCTGGATACCGGCGCGATGTATCGAGCCGTAACCTGGCTGGTGTTAGAATCTCAGTTAGCGCTGGATAACGAGGCTGAAATTGCTGATATCATTGCCCAGTCCAAGATTGAGTTGCAGGGCACCCAGGTATTAATCAATGGTCAAGATGTCAGTGCTGCAATTCGGACTTTAGCCGTAACTAGCAAAGTTTCCGTAGTTGCTGCTCTAGGAGCAGTCCGTACCGCTTTAGTGCAACAGCAACAGTCGATCGGGCGAACCGGTGGTTTAGTCGCTGAGGGTCGGGATATGTGTACTTACGTTTTCCCTGATGCTCAGGTCAAAATATTTTTAACAGCCACTGTCGCGGAACGCGCTCGACGACGGATGGAAGACCTGAAAAATCAGGGTCAGGCTGACGTAGATCTTCAAGAACTGGAAAAAATGATTGCTGATCGCGATTATCTGGACAGTACTAGATTGATCGCACCCCTCAAAAAAGCCGCTGACGCAGTGGAAATTGTGACTGATGAGATGTCGATCGATCAGGTCGTCGCCCAGATTGTAATTTTGTATCAAAACAGCAGAAAATAATATACTAGTCTAATTGTCGCGCCAGTCCAGCCAGATCTATAAATCTTTGCCAGATTGGATTTGGAGTCCAGATTTTTTTTAAATCCGCTAAAGCCACTGCCGCATTTTTCTTTTCATGAATCCGGAAATAGAGGTAGACAAATGCTGAAACTCGCTTATTGGCAGCACAATGAATATACACCGCTTGTTTTTGATACTTTTGCAGTGCTTGCACAAACGAATTAAAATCTTGCACTGTGGGCTGTTCCCACAGTACTGGAATATGAATATAGGTTAGACCCAAGTTTTCTAAGATCGATCGCTCAGCTGGAACAGCGTTACTAGAATCTGATGGCGCCAGATTGATTACAACTTGATAACCCGCCGCTTTGATTTTGGGGAATTGCTCGATCGTTGGTTGACCAGAGGTTGCCAGTCGATTCATCGCATTCGCATTATCAGAAAGATCGAGGAAATTATAAATATTTGCTAGATCATCCATCTTATGTTCTCACAATTTCTAGTTTAGTAAAAAATCAGATCTGTCAAAATCAAAAAGCTTCGCCGAAGCGAAGCTTTTTAATTCTAAGATTGATAACTAAAGCTATCCGAATTTACCAGACGTAGAAGCGATCAAGAAGGCCGCATAAGTGAGGATATAACCAACAGTGAAGTGAGCCAAACCAACAACCCGTGCTTGTACGATCGAAAGTGCAACTGGCTTATCCTTCCAACGAACCAAGTTCGCTAGCGGAGTCCGCTCATGTGCCCAAACAACAGTCTCGATCAACTCTTGCCAGTAACCACGCCAAGAGATCAGGAACATGAAACCAGTTGCCCAAACCAGGTGTCCAAACAAGAACATCCAAGCCCAAACTGACAGGTTATTCATGCCATAAGGGTTATAGCCATTAATGAGCTGTGAAGAGTTCAGCCACAAGTAATCGCGCAACCAACCCATCAGGTAGGTGGAAGATTCGTTGAACTGAGCAACGTTACCTTGCCAAATACCCAGGTGTTTCCAATGCCAGTAGAAAGTTACCCAACCCAGGGTATTCAACATCCAGAACATCGCTAGGTAGAAAGAATCCCAACCAGAGATATCACAAGTACCACCCCGACCAGGACCGTCACAAGGGAAGGCATAGCCGAAATCTTTCTTGTCGGGCATTAGCTTCGAACCCCGAGCATCCAACGCGCCTTTGACCAAAATCAAAGTGGTGGTGTGTAGACCCAAGGCGATCGCGTGGTGAACCAAGAAGTCGCCAGGACCAATGGTTAAGAACAGCGAGTTAGTACCAGAGTTAATAGCATCTAACCA
>JAYUSR010000090.1:0-20933 GCA_043755575.1 Synechococcales cyanobacterium | reverse complement strand
GATCAAAATACCAATTAGCCCAATGAATAGACAGATGCGGCTGCCATAAACCAACCGGCTAAACTGGTCACGCCCCTGTTCGTCAGTTCCCAATAAATTAATCCGACCAGGCTTAGTAGAATCGCTAGTGCCAAATAAATGTAAATTGGCATCAAATCCCTTAAAGAGAGTCACTTCATTGTTTTCATTTTTCGATCGCTTAGCGCCCTTTTTTTCGGTACCACCCAGTTTAGGGAATTTAGGAATCTTAATAGTGAATAATTTGTATTCATCACCAGCCACAAATAGTTGTAGCGGCGCAGGCTTGGTTCGATCGATCTTCAATTTGCGATCACCAGTAACCAGATCGGTCTGGCCTTGGGTAACTGGATAAACCACTGGCGCCATCATGGCGCCTTGGTCATTGATAAAATGAATTGGCGTGGGTGGTAGCAATGAGCCATCTTTTTGAGATGTATAGGGATCGTAGGGGGCAATGAACTCAGCTCCGATCGAGATCACATAAAGAGTCACCAAGGTAATTGCTCCCAGTCGGGCGAGTCCATTCCGATTTAGTTGCTGCCACCAATTCATACTCTAACCGCGATAGTTGTGTAATCTATTCTATAATGTATATCTGCGCGGATGTGACTCAATGGTAGAGTGTCAGCTTCCCATGCTGAAAGTTGTGGGTTCGAGTCCCATCATCCGCTTATCGGCTAGTCGGCATAAACTTTGTTTAGTTCTTCTTGTTCGATCGCTTGAAACAATGCGAGAAAGTTTCCTTCGCCAAATCCTTGGACTTGACCACGCCGCTCAATAATTTCAAAAAAGAAAGTTGGCTGAGCGAAAATTGGTTGAGTGAAAATCTGCATCAACAAAGCTGAAGCACTGTTTTCTGGCCAATCCAGCAGGATCTCTGATTTTTCTAGATCGTGCCATTCCTGGTGCTGAAGAGAAAAATCATTAGCCTGTTGGGAACGACTTTTTAAATTTGTGTAGTAGCTTTGGGGAATTGGCAAGAATGCTAAATCTTGCGATCGCATCTCAGCCACAGTTTGAAAAATATTAGCGGTACGCAGCGCAATATGTTGAATACCCGCACCACCATTCATATCTAAAAAAGTCTGAATTTGAGAATTGGGGCTGCTGGGTTCATTAATATTGAACTGAACTTGACCAGTAGCATCCACTAAGGCTTGACTGTACAAACCAGAAGAACCCGTTTGGATATTAAAAGATTGTTGAACTTGGAAATCAAAAAGACTTTGATACCAATCTGTCGCCGCCGCTAGCTGGTGTTGGCCAACATTTAAAACTACATGATCGATGTCCACAATCGGATTGAGATGATCTTGCTCTGGCTGAATTGGTGCCAATATTGGATTACTAGCATTGGTAACTAAAGTGTGTTGAAAGTCTCCCCAACCTTGAATGGTAATTTGCTTAGTATTATTGATCGATAGGTCGTATTCTTCAATAATATTGATATCCAAACGAGCAATCTTTTCCGCCCATAGTTCCAGATCATCAACTAGAAAGGCAATATTTGCTACCCCAGCCGGATGCGAGGCTAGATAGTTAGCCACCGGGCTAGATTTACTCCGGGCGGAAGATACCCGAAACAAAATTGTGCTGCTACCCACCAGTTCGGTATAGGTGTGTTTATCTATTTGTTGACCACCGGATTGAAAACCCATTTTTTGGATCAACCAATCGCGTGTTTGCGCGGCATCTTCGACGAAAAAATGAATGTGATCGATTCTCATAGCACCTAGTTAGAAATTCCAATCAATTCTTTATTTAGTGGCTGTAATCAGGCCAAACCGAATTAATCCTCTTGCATAGCCTTGACTCATTAATTTCAGAGATAGTGCCGCTTGAATTGTTTTCCAGCCTGCTTTAAATAATCCCAAAATTGCTTCTGGCGTAATACTAGAGTCAATTACCACATCCCAGAAAGGTGCTACGGCTAACGACCAATCAGTCGATCGCATTCCCTGAAAGCCACAGGCAGTGGTAATGGCTTCATATTCTGGTAGTGAGATCACGTAGGGTAAACAGTAGACCTCATAGATTTGGTCGAGATGCCTGATTTCAGCTGGGGTTAAAAACCCGGCCTCGCCGTCGGTAGGACGATGACACCAAGTGGCGAAAATTAAGCGGCCGCCTGGTTTCAGTACTCGGTAACACTCTTGCAAAAATTTTGTTTTATCTGGCATATGCTCGCCGCTTTCTAAAGTCCAAACCACATCGAAAGTATTGTCTTCGTAGGGAATAGCCAAAGCATTCGCCACCTTAAACGTAGTTCTATCCTTTAATCCAGCTGCGGCGGCTCTTTCCTGGGCACGGTTGGCCTGCACTGGTGATAGCGTAATTCCTACTACTTCGGCTGGTAATTTTTCAGCCAAATAAAGGCTACTACCACCAATGCCACAGCCGATATCAATAACTTTGAGGGTTTGGCCATCGGAATTATCACAACCAGACCAACGCAGTAATTCTTCAATCAGGTCAATCTGGGCTTGGCGACGATCAATCTCCTTTTTGCCATCCACACCATAGTAGCCATGGTGCATATGTTCGCCCCAGATACTTTCCCACAAGCCACTAGAGGCATCATAGAATTGCTGAATTTGTTGATATAGATCGTTGCTCATGAATGGTTTGGGCGCGGTTACTTACTTGTCCCACCTATTCTAACCAGACCAGTTCGATCGTGCTTTGAGTTCTGTGAATTTGAGCAGAAAAAAGGCCGGTCAAAGACCAGCCTTTCTAATAATAATCAGCTAAAAAGCTAGGCGTTTCCGCCCATTTGAGCAGCTACTTCTTCCGCAAAGTTAGACTCTTTCTTTTCGATGCCTTCACCCAAAATAAAACGAGTAAAACGTCGGACTGAAATACTACCGCCGAGTTGCTTGGCACTGTCCGCGAGTAGTTCATCCACCGTCTTACCCTGATCTTTAATGTAAGGTTGATCAACTAGGGTCATTTCTTTCAGGCGTTTATCAATCCGACCCTGAACGATTTTTTCTTTGATATTGTCTGGTTTGCCAGCCAAATCATCGCGACCCATTTCCATTTCTTTTTCCTTCGAGGAAATCTCAGTCGGAATAGCCGCAACATTGATGTATTCAACGTTGGGGCAAGCCGCCACCTGCATCGCCAAATTGCGAGCTAAGCTCTTAAAATCGGCATTATCAGCAACAGATGCTGCTTCAGTACCTAGCTCTAAGAGTACGCCCACCCGACCGCCAGTATGGATGTAGCAATCAATGACCCCGGTTGATCCAGCGGCTAATTGATAGTTAGCCAACCGCCGAATGTTGAGATTTTCACCCAACGTAGCGATCGACTTAGTTAGGGCTTCTTCAACTTTAACGCTGGGATCTTCGGAGTAAGGCTGAGCCAACAGCGCGGTAACATCATCAGCAGTAATTGCTTGAATAGCCAAGCTCTGTACTAGCAACTTAAAGGCATCATTCCGCGCTACAAAGTCAGTTTGACAATTAACTTCTAGCAAGACACCAGCTTTACCGTCAGATTGGATGTAATTATCTACCAAACCTTCGGCTGTCACTCGATCGCTCTTCTTACCAGCCGCAATCATCCCTTTCTGACGCAACCATTCTGATGACTTGGTAATATCACCATCATTTTCGTTGAGTGCTTTTTTACAGTCCATCATCCCTGCGCCAGTCAGCTGGCGTAGTTCTTGAACCATTTTTGCAGTAATTTCAGCCATATTGTTATTTAGGAGTTGATTAGGAGCAAAACAGGAAAGTTCAGAATTTTCAAACTACCCTGCACTTTCAGCTTCGCTAGGGTTAGCTTCGCCAGCGGCGACTTCGTCTTCGAAGTCTTCTTCAGCGTAGTCAGCATACTCATCTTCGGTATCCAGCTGGCCATGACGACCTTCGTAGACCGCATCAGCCAGCTTACCCAAGATTAGTTTGACTGAACGAATCGCATCATCGTTGGCTGGGATCGGTACATCGACGATATCTGGATCACAGTTGGTGTCTAGTAAAGAGACGATCGGGATATTGAGCTTTTGGCACTCCAGCATGGCGTTATACTCCCGGCGTTGATCGACTACGATCACGATATCCGGAATTTTGCGCATGTTTTTGATACCACCCAGATATTTCTGGAGCTTAAACATTTCCCGGCGTAGTACGGAAGCTTCTTTCTTGGGTAATAGATCCAAGGCTCCACTTTCTTCGCGCCGTTCTAAATCTTTGAGGCGATCAACTCGACCCTTGATCGTTGTCCAATTGGTGAGCATTCCCCCCAACCACCGTTGGTTGATAAAGGAAGCACCACAACGGGTTGCTTCTTGGGCAATAATGGTCGCGGCCTGACGCTTGGTGCCTACAAACAAAAAGCGCTTGCCCTGTTCGGAAGCCGTCCGCATGTAATCATAGGCATCTTCCATCAACTGGGCAGTCTGTACCAAGTCAATGATATGCACCCCATTCCGAGAGGTAAAAATATAAGGAGCCATTTTGGGGTTCCAACGGCGAGTTTGGTGCCCAAAGTGAACACCCGACTCCATCATTTGCGCAAGAGATACTACAGCCATATTAATTTATACTCCTTCCGGGTTTATCCTCCATCTGAGTGCATTTCTGTGGTTCAGAAACACCCGAAATCTCAGATGTGCGAATTTTTAGACAACTTTTCTAGAATATCAAATTATAGGGATTTTCGACAATACCTAATTACCAACTGATATCATTAGGGTAGCCGGGTCACGATTCACAGTTTTCTGGCCAACTAGTTCAGGGTTGCAGCTGTCAGATTGTCTCCAGCATTTATCCACCGCTTCAATAGTCGAAAGTCATGTCTAATATTAATTCCAGTAACTCATTAGAAATTAATTGGGAACGCTTACATCAAATTTCTGATGCCGATTCTGAATTTGAGTGGGAACTGTTGAACATGCTGGCGGCAGATGTGGAAGAGCAACTAGTGGCATTACAAACTGCGATCGATCAACAGGATGCCGAAAAGCTCAAGCATCTGGCTCACTACATCAAGGGGGCGGCGGCTAACGTGGGCGTGAATTCGATTAGTTCGATCGCTCACAACATGGAAGAATCAGCTCTCGATCATCAGTTTACGAATGCTGGTCAGTTGCTCTTGGCTCTAACTGACCAGCAACAGCAATTTGCGGCTTATTTACAACAGCATTAAAAAACCTGTTCCAGTAAGGAGCAGGTTAAGAGATCAGCAATTGTTAAATTACTTAAGTTTTAGCTGGGGTAGGACTCTTCGTCGCCTTCGGATCAGCTACTTCCGTTTTGGGTGCGGCGGGTGAAGCACTGGATTTGGTTTCCTTCCCAGCAGTTTTAGGATCAGCGACAGCGACGTTGCCAGTCACTTTCAAAGTGCCATCGGGCTGTACTTGCCAAATGTCGTAGCTCCCAATCACATCACCATTCTCATCAATATCGACGTTGCCGCTAGCACCTTCGTAATTGATTTTTTTGCCTTCTTTGACCATGGCTAAAGCTTTACAGATATCCGAAACCTTTTCACCATCGCCGCTAGCGACTTCCCGCATTTTACTATTGATGCCTTCACCAGTATTGGTTTTGGCGGCTTGAGCAGCTAACATTATTAAAGCTCCAGCATCCCAAGATTGAGCCAAATAAGGAGTCAACGGTTTACCGGTGCCTTTCCAAGCAGTTTCAAAATCTTTAAAGGCGGTGCCATTGGCTCCTGGAACAGTACCAATTGCACCTGCCAAGATAAACTTGCTATCAGCGCTCTTCCCCACTTTGGTAGGAAAATCATTGGAGTAACCAGCATCTGGGAACAGTAACTGCACGCCTTTACTAAAGCCCTGCGAGTAGGCTTCTTTGATGATTAATGGCCCAGTTTCATCCGGGTAGACAATCGCAGCGACGGCTTGGGGCTTACCTGCAAAGACAGCTTTTACTTCGGAAGTAAAGGAGGCGGCTTTGGGGTCATAATGCACTGGATTAGCTTCATTGGTGACAGTGCCACCTAGTTTTTTGAAAGCGGCCACAAATTCTTTCTCAAAACCGACCCCGTAGTCATTGTTAATGGCAATTGTGGCAACAGTTTTGATGCCCTTGTCGAAGGCTAGCTTGGCTAAAGCTGGAGCTTGGTGCACATCAGAGGGGGCTGTCCGCGACCAAAAGCCTTTATACAAACCTGTTTTGGCTTTCTCAGTAAAGACCGGACTAGTACTACCGGGCGAAATCAGCATTACTTTGTTTTTCACAGCCACTGAGGCCGCAGCAGTCGAGACACCACTAGAGAAAGAACCGACAACACCCGCCACCTTATTTAGCTCAGTCAATTTGGTCATACCGGCCACGCCTTGATCTGGCTTACTTTGATCGTCTTCGGAAATCACCGTTACGGGTTGACCATTGACACCGCCACAATCATTGGCTTTTTTGACCACCAACTTCACTGCTTCGGGCAATGGTGCGGCGATCGAAGCCACATCACCAGTTGCTGAAAGTAATGTCCCAATTTTCAAGCCTTCCTTGCTAGCCAGTGCCGAAGTGCTAGAGCTAACCGTGCCTGCTGGTGGTTTCGCAGTTTTATCTTCACAACTAGTCAGTAAACTGCTACACAAGCTAGCTACTACCAGAAATATGGCTAATGTTGATTTATTCATGGAAAATTAAACTCCTCATCACATAAAATTACGCTGATTGATAGCGCAACCCTATTGTAGACAAGTCTGGGATGCATTAGTGCTGCTAAGATGAAGCAGTACTAAGCTACTATTAATTATGGCGAAACAACCCCGATCGATCTATGCCTGTAATTCCTGTGGCGGTGAATCCGGTCAGTGGTTTGGCAAATGTCCATCCTGTGGGACTTTTAACTCTCTAGTAGAGCAATTGCCAGTGGCGGTTAAAACCAGCGGTGGCCGGACGGTTAGTCGATCGATCTCCACTAGCCCACCCCAATCACGCACGGCGGTAACTTTTACCCAGATTAGTGATTGCCCGGAACAGCGCTGGAGTTCGGGATATGCCGAGTTTGATCGAGTGTTAGGTGGGGGGCTAGTTCCTGGTTCGTTAGTTTTGATTGGTGGCGATCCTGGCATTGGCAAATCTACACTGTTATTACAAACGGCCAGCAAGCTAGCCCAAAAACAGCGAGTTTTATATATCTGTGGCGAGGAATCGGGAAAACAGATCAAGCTGCGGGCGGCGCGGCTGGGGGTAGATGTCAATAATCCAGAATCTAGGTTGTACGTGCTGGCTGAAACCGACATGGATGAGATTATTCAAGAACTAAATTCGCTCCAGCCCCAAGTGGCCATCATCGATAGTATCCAGACAGTTTACTTACCGAACCTGACTTCGGCGGCGGGTTCTGTGGCACAGGTGCGCGAATGCACCGCTTCTTTGATGCAGATTGCCAAGCGCCAAGATGTCAGTATGTTTTTGGTCGGTCATGTCACCAAGGAAGGGGCGATCGCTGGTCCGAAGGTACTAGAGCATTTGGTGGATACGGTGCTGTATTTTGAAGGCGACCGGTTCGCGGTGCATCGGTTGTTGCGATCAGTCAAAAATCGGTTTGGTGCCACCCACGAAATTGGCGTGTTTGAGATGGTCGATCAGGGACTCGTGGAAGTCACTAATCCTTCCCAACTATTTTTGGGCAACCCGGAAGATCAATCTTCTGGCACCGCTGTGGTAGTGGCTTGTGAAGGCACCAGACCACTGTTGGTAGAACTACAAGCACTGGTTAGCCCCACCAGCTATCCGTCGCCGCGCCGTTCATCAACAGGCATCGACTATAACCGGTTAGTGCAGGTGTTAGCGGTACTCGAAAAACGAGTCGGCATTCCTTTATCTAAACTCGATGCTTATCTCTCAGTGGTGGGCGGCTTAAACGTGAATGAACCAGCCGTCGATCTGGGGATGGCGATCGCCATTGTGGCCAGTTTCCGCGATTTAGTGGTGGCTCCGCAGACAGTAATGATTGGAGAAGTGGGCTTGGGTGGTCAAATTCGGCCAGTATCACAGTTAGAATTACGCCTGAAAGAAGCAGTGAAGCTGGGCTTCAAACGAGCGATCGTCCCCAAAAGTCCCTCCTTACCTATAATTGCCGGATTAGAAATTATTCCGGTAGGCAAATTAATTGAAGCAATCGTGGCGGCTTTGCCAATCGGTAATTGACCAGGTATTGGAGGAATGCGCTAGGATTTTGCAGTGATCTATCAACCTTTCTTGGTAAAAAATATGGCCGCAGAAACAATTACTCCAGCGATCAGCGATCGCATTTGCAAACACATGAACGACGACCACGCCGCAGCGGTGTTAGTCTATGCCCAAATTTACGGCCAAGCCCCCCAAGCCAAACAAGCCGAGATGACCTCGATCGATCCCCACGGCATGAACTTAAATGCTCAGGTGGATGGCGCTACTCAAAATTTGCGAGTGGAGTTCGATCGAGAATTAACTGACTCTGAAGATGCCCACCAAATGTTAATTCAAATGGTGAAAACCGCCAGAGCCAAATAAAGTTTGCCACTGAATTTAGTTGTGCATCGCCGACATCACCTGCCGCACCGTCGCCACATCAGGAATAGAAGTTTTACCACTGGGCGACGGTAAACCCAAGGCTTGTAAATCAGCATCCACCATCAAACGGACTAACTCTTGAAAAGTTACCGATGGCTGCCAGTTTAGCTTCTTTCTGGCTTTGCTGGAGTCGCCAATCAGTAATTCGACTTCGGCTGGCCGCAGGTAGCGAGGATCAAATTCTACATAGTTTTCCCACTTTAGGTTCACATAGTTAAAAGCTTCACCCAAAAACTCCTTAATAGAGTGGGTTTCGCCAGTGGCTACCACATAGTCATCGGGCTGATCTTGCTGCAACATCAGCCACATGGCTTCGACATAATCTTTGGCATAGCCCCAGTCCCGTTTGGAATCTAAATTTCCCAGGAATATCTTGTCTTGCTTTTTGGCGACAATTTTAGCAATCGCCTGGGTGATTTTTCTGGTGACAAAAGTCTCGCCCCGCCGGGGACTTTCATGGTTAAACAAAATGCCGTTGCAGCCAAAAATATCGTAAGACTCGCGGTAATTGATTGTCTGCCAATGGGCAAACAACTTACCACAGGCATAGGGACTACGGGGATAGAAAGGCGTGCTTTCTTTTTGGGGGACTTCTTGTACCAACCCATACATTTCGGAAGAACCAGCTTGATAAAAACGGATTTGTTCGCCCGTGCGTTGCTCGTAATCCCGAATCCCTTCCAAAATTCTCAGGGTGCCCATCGCTACTGTATCGACAGTGTATTCCGGGGCATCAAAACTCACCCGAACGTGTGATTGCGCGCCTAAATTGAAAAATTCTTGGGGTTTAACCTGCTCTAAAATTCGCCGAATGGTCACACCATCAGTGAGGTCGCCATAGTGTAAAAAGAGCTTGGCATCTGCCTTGTGTGGATCTTCGTAGATGTGATCAATGCGATCGGTATTAAAAGTTGATGTTCGCCGAATGATGCCATGTACTTCATAGCCCTTAGACAACAGCAACTCTGCCAAATAAGAGCCGTCTTGGCCAGTAATACCAGTAAGTAAAGCGCGTTTAGTCATAACCAACAAATCGTATTAATTTAGTCTCCAGCTGATTTTACCTGATGTATGGCTGCACTAACATTGTCATCCCTTACCGGTATCATGAGATACCAAAACAGCGACTGCCCTAAAAATTACCGCCCTCATCTACATAAGTTATGATAAGTGCTGGTTCTGTATCGATTTACCCCCAACGCTGTCTATGTACGTTGTCGAATTAGTCTTAAGAAATGTCGCCATGCCCATCTCCGTGCAGCGCAAAGAAGCCGATACGGCGGACAGTCTTTATGCAGAGGTGCTAAGCGCCATCAAATCTAATCAACCGGGACATGTCCTAGAGTTGACCTGCGAACAACAAACCGATAAAAAAGCCGCCGTGTTTGTTAGTGATATAGCAGCAGTGCAAACCTACAACAAATCCAGTACTCCGGCTACTGGCCGTGCCGCCGGTTTTGCCACAGCCTAAAATCATGGGTGCAGAAGTTGCGATCGATATCCAAAACCTGTCCTTCAGTTGGCCATCCGGGATTTCAGTACTACAAGATTGCTCGTTGACTGTGCCCCAAGGAGAACTGTGGATGCTCTTGGGTACCAACGGCAGCGGTAAGTCTACCTTGCTGCGGCTTGTGGCAGGCTTATTTGCACCCACCGCTGGTCAGATTCAAGTGCGCGGCAAGATTGGCTTTGTTCTGCAAAATCCGGATCATCAGCTGGTGATGCCCAGTGTTGGAGCCGACATTGCTTTTGGCTTAGTCAGTGAACATCTTTCCTATCCAGAGGTACGCCAGCGGGTAGGCGAATCGTTAGCAGCCGTCAATCTCGAACATCTGGTCCGCCGCCCGATTTATGCCTTGAGTGGCGGTCAAAAGCAGCGGGTGGCGATTGCCGGAGTCATTGCCCAACGCAGTGAAGTTTTGCTATTTGATGAACCAACGGCGCTGCTCGACCCCGATGCTCAGCTGGATTTGGTGGCTCAAGTCCGGGATTTGGTGAAAGCAAGAAATTTAGCCGCGCTCTGGGTAACTCATCGTCTAGAAGAACTAGATTATTGCGATGGGGCGTTTTTACTGGAAAATGGAAAGCTAGTCGATCGCGGTGATCCTGATCGATTGCGTCAAAGATTAATTAATGCGGGGAAATAGCCATGCTGTTTAGTGAGATTGTCAGCAAACTGGGGACAGCGGTATCGAGCCATAGCAAGCACTCCGATCCAGAAATTAGTGGATTATCTCCGATCGATCAACCCCAGCCCGGCACTCTCAGCTATATTGAGAGCGCTAAATTTGCCAAGTTGCTCGCCACCACCTCGGTAGCGGCGGTAGTCTTGCCCCAAAACGACGAGATCATTACCCAGGCTACTGCCCAGGGTCTAGCTTGGTTGGCTTCTCCTGAACCACGGTTACTATTCGCTCAGTCGATCGGTCTGTTTTATCAGGAGTTTAAGCCCCTGGCCAGCATTCATCCCAGTGCCGTGATCGACCCCGCCGTCCAGCTCGGCCAAGATGTTTATGTTGGTGCCCATGTAGTAATTCAAGGCGCAGTAAATATTGGCGATCGAGCAGTGATTCATCCCAATGTGGTGATTTATCCTGATGTGGAAATTGGCGCTGATACGGTTTTACATGCTAACTGCACTATCCATGAACGAAGCCGGATTGGTCAGCGCTGTGTGATCAATAGTGGGACGGTGGTCGGGGCCGAGGGTTTTGGCTTTGTGCCGACGGCGACCGGCTGGTTCAAGATGCCCCAGTCTGGCTATACCATCCTAGAAGATCAAGTAGAAATTGGCTGTAATAGTTCGATCGATCGTCCAGCTGTCGGGGAAACTCGAATTGGCCGCGATACTAAATTAGATAATTTGGTACATATTGGTCATGGCTGTCAGATTGGTTCTAATTGTGCGATCGCCGCGCAAGTTGGTTTAGTGGGCGGTGTCACGATTGGTAATCAGGTGCTGATGGGTGGTCAGGTGGGAGTTGCTAATAAAGTGAATATTGGTGATCGATCGATGGTTTCCCCGAAAACTGGGATTCACAGTGATGTGGATGCGGGAACTGTGGTATCGGGCTATCCGGCGGTGCCGCACAAAATGTGGCTAAAAACATCAGCTATTATGAATCGGTTGCCGGAGATGTATCAAGCTTTTAAAAAGCTTCAAAGTTAGGATAAATTCAAATAGAATAATCCCTAGATCACCATACTAAAAGTGGTTTAGAGATTGAGTTTACATCAAAGTTTTCAACTAATGATACCCAAAATAGTTTATTAGGTCTTGTCTTAACTTTTTAGCCCAAACAATTTCATGGTCTAGTGTTTTGGATTTTCAACCTATTAATGTTTTTAATTTGTTGATTTAATTTCATGACCTTAGTCGAGTTGCCCAAATAATTATATACCTTACTTGCCTTATTAAGGTATGAAATCGCTTTCTGCTTTTCTCCAGATGCAGCTGATACTTCGGCTAGCCCTTTATAAGCAATTGCTTGTCCTGCCAAATCCTTACTATCCTTCGTTAGTTTTAGTGCCTTGTTAAGATAAACCTTTGCTTTCTCATAGTTCCCCTCTTCCATAGATTGTTGAGCTAAATCTATTTCTTTGTACGCAGGTCCCTTTTTTCCGCTGCCATAGTCTTCCCGCCAACAAGGTTGAATGTAACATGAGAGTGCTACATGAGTATCAATTACAACCAAAATAGAAGTTAAGGTTAATCCCAAGCCAAACGGGGTCAATATCTTACAATTCATAATCTATATCCTCAGATTTTCAAGGTGTATTAATTACATTTTTAAGTGTTTTCTTTGCTGAGTCTATCCATTCTCTTTCTTCGGGAAGTTGCCGATTACCAAAATCGATGCAATTCTGTAATTCATTTGTTGAGTCAATCACAGGCTTTTTAGTTTTTAAAACTTCTGCTAGTAGACAATGTGCGGCTCCTCTCCTATACTCTAAATCAATAGCTTTCTTTAAATTAGTTTCAGCATTTTGATCTCCTAATTTAAATTGTGCCCAACCCAAGTTTTTAAGCATGGCATATTCGGCATTTTTATACTCTGGAAACTCTTTTGTATTTAATTTCTTTTCTATGGGAAGATTCAATCCTTGTACGAGAAACTTAATAGCTCCACGATAATCTTTCCATTGAATAATATACAATCTAGCTAGATTATTGTAAGCAGAGGCAAGATTTGGATTTGTTGCAATAGAAGTTTTATAGTCAACCTCCGCAGCATTAAAATCTGGTATCTCTTCATAAGCTAAACCTCGATTATAAATCGCAACATTATTATCCGGCTTAAGCATAAATGCCCAAGTATACTTTTGTATAGCGCTAGAAATTTGCTTTGCTTCGTATTCTTTCCACCCCCAATCATTAAAAAGTCTGGCTACAAAAGGAGTTCCAAGAAAAATAAATAAAGTTACGGACAGCAATGTAATGATAGAGAAGCCCGCAATTAAACCAACTTTTTGATAGCGTTGTTGATTGTACCTTTTTTCACTAGTGTCAATAAATTTATTTGCCTCCGGATTAAAACCTCCCAAAACTTGATTAAATATTAGATCTTTTTTGAGTGCTAGAACTTGTGCGAGTTTTGATCCACTCCACAACTCATCTTCTGCTTTCTTGGTCTGCCAGCGCTTGATATCATCATTAAGTCGATTGCGAATGGCAATCGCTAGGCGATTTTCACGAATCCAGTTACTTAACATCATCCAAGAAGTCAGAAGTATTTCATGGACAATTTCAATCGTTGACTCCTGTGATTGATTTTCCCGATTACTTACCAACAAATTCTGATCAATCAACTGAGCTACCATCTTTTGCTCTAGCTGATCATTAAACTCCGATCGATTAGCCCGTCGTCGCACCGGCTTCCATTCCGTTTCCGACTCAGCATCCCCACCAATACCTATTAGTTTCAGGAAAATCTGTTGAGTTGCTAATTGTTCTGGCTTAGATAGTGCTTGATAAACCTGCTCCACATGCTTTTGCAGAGTACCGCGAACACCGCCTAAATTCCGATAGGTACTGATACTCAATGTGCGGTTATGGAAGCTGTTCGATTGCAACTCTGTTTGCCATAGTAAATTTAGTGTGTACTGCAACAACGGTAAATACCCAGGCTGCCCTTGTACATCCCTAGTGATTTCCTCCACCAAGCCGGTTTCAAACACCACCCCATGATGAGCAGCAGGTTGTTCGATTGCCAAGCGCAACTCATCAGGTTGCATTTCTGAGATCATCGGACGATGTTTATCTGTCGCCTTGACCAGAGCAGGATAAGGACTTAATCGATCAAGAAAGTCAGCCCGCATCGTACCAATAATTTTGACCGAACTATCGTTTGCCTTATCTAGCTCCCTCGCAAGTTGCGTCAAGCCATCGATAAATTTCTTGCACTTTTCGGAGGGAGTCGTCGTAAACAACTCCTCAAACTGATCGATAAAGATTAGCCATTGTGTATCAGGTTGCTTGAGCGTATTAAACACTTGGGTGAGGGTATCTGCTTTGTTTTCACGAGCAATTTGTGCCTCTGATTGCTTATATTTACTCAGCAAACCGGCATACAACGACTCGAAAGGGTCTTGGTCTGGCGTAAATGTCAGATTGACAAATTGTGCACCCCATTTGCCCACTAACCAAGGAATTACACCAGCTCGAACTACGGAAGATTTACCACTCCCAGACGCTCCTAATAGCAAGAGCAAGTTGGTTTGCTCCAGTTCATTAACTAAACCTGTCAGAAGCTGATCTCGTCCAAAAAAGAGATCTTTATCATCTGATTCAAACTTTTTCAGTCCTTTGTAGGGTGAAGTTATAACAAGAGGACGAGTTTTGACTTCATCAATGGCAATCTGAATAATTTGCGTTTGAGAGAAGGTCAGCGTGACCTGATTACTTTGACCATCGATAGAAATATTACCAACCTTTTGATCCTGGCTTAGTTCATGTTCTTCTGAGGATAGATTGTTCATAGCAAACACACCTTAGCCAATAAACTAGCTAATTTTACTAGCGGTTCAGCTAACCCGACCGTCTCTTCCAAGCCTTTTTTGAGACTGTCGATCGACTGTTCAATCATATTCTTATCAGGCTTTGGCTTTTTCGCTTCTTCTTCAATAATCTTTAGTGGCACTTCCGCCGTCGCCTTCTGTACAGAGTTAAGCGCCGGACTACTGGCTATATCTTGCTTTAGCTTTTCCAAAATAACCAGAGCTTCTTGCAGATCAGTATTTTGCAGGGAAGTCTTTGTACTTGTATTTGTTTGATTAAAATTGGATTCCCCACCCATTTGCTGATTGATATCGAGAGCTGTGTTATTGCCACTACCGCCGAAGGCAAAACCGCCAAAACTCTGCAACTGGCTTCCTTTTGTCGGGGTTTGTGATGGGAATGTTTGCTCAAGAACACTTGCCAATCTATTCTGCAAGTCTTTCTTCTCTTCCGGATTGAAGGTCTTGATGATATCTAATACTTCATCTACGTTGTACTTTGCCATGGTAAATATCCCAAGGGGTTTTATCCATCTTCACAGCTAAATTGTATCCAAATCAACTGAATTATAAGTAAGAAAAAGTGAGATATTTTGATAGTTAAACGTAAATTTTTGTAATTAGAGGCGGCATGGTTCATATCGCCGAACCCTTATACTACCCGTAAAACCACCGCGGTCATGTCGTCGCTTTGTTCTTGTTTATCCCCAGCAAATATCTGAATTGTGCTAAAAACCTGATCAATAATTGCCTGAGAGTGCTGATAATTCTGGCAAGCATCAATGAACGCTATTTGCAAATTTTCTTCATTAAACCGTTCGCCATTCTCGTTGGCAGCATCAGTTAAACCATCTGTATAGTACATCAGTACGTCGCCAGACTCTAGCTGGATTTGACTCTCACCATAGGTAGTTTCCGGATCGAGACCAATCAACATGCCAGGGGTATCCAGCATCGTGAGACCGAAGTTAGTCGATCGCCATAACAATGGTGGATTGTGAGCAGCGTTACTGTAACTGAGAATCCGGGTTGTGGGATCGTACTCCGAATAGAACAGCGTCACAAAACGGCTGGAGTTTTCCAGATCAATATACATAACTCGGTTGAGGTGCTGCAAAATCTGAGCGGGGGAGTTGCCATTCAATACTTCCGCCCGCAGCATTCCTCTGGTCATGGTCATGATCAGGCCAGCTGGTACGCCCTTGCCCATCACGTCGCCGATGGTAATGCTCCATTTATTATTGCGATCGAGCTTTTGACTGCTACTACTCAATTTGTCGTAATTAGCTGGGATAAAATCATAGTAATCGCCACTCACCCGATTAGCATTTTGATAACAGGCGGTAACTTCCACACCAGGAATATCGGGGCACTGGCGAGGCAACAAGCGCTCTTGAATTTCCGCGCCAATCTCGACTTCTTGGTTTAACAGATCGCGGCGACGGAGTTCTACGGTTAACTCATCATTAATCACGGCTACGGCGGTTTGGTCAGCGACAATTTGTAAGAGTTTTTGTCGATCGCTACTCCAAACATAATCTGATTTATCACTAAAAACGTATAGACAGCCGCGTTCGCCATCATCCATCACAATTTTCACAGCGAAAAAACTAATGCGCCCTTCCTTACCCAGCTTGAGCAAATTCTGCTGTAATTCGGTCTCAAAGTCTGGCCAGTAATTCGTGTTGCTCGATCGATCGCCTAGGGTTGACAGAATCTGCCGCAGAGATTGCTCAATGCTGCGCGTAACCTGTTCACAGTTAGTTTTACTCCGACAGTAAAACTCTTGAGTTGGTGACTGACCGTTTTTCCTAAAAAGAATTACTAACCCAGCATCAGCATCAGTAATCCGAGTGATCATTGAGGGCAAAATTTCTAGGTACTGATTTAAGTTCTTGAAATTACGCAGGGCAAATCCCAAGGATTCTAAAATGACATGAATTTTCTCTTGTTTTTGGTCGGCCAAGTTGGAAACTGGCTCCTGTAAATCTAAAACTGGATTGATCAATACGGTCACTAAATATCAGAAAATGCAGATAAAAACTCAGTGAGCTGCCTAGCAGCCTACAATATATTCGTTACTTCCGGGTAGTATTGATTTCTCACTGCAATTAATCTGGTTAGCTGCTTAACAGCGCTTCCACAAATTCATAGCTAGAAAAAGGACGTAAGTCTTCAATTCCTTCCCCGGCACCAATGAACCTAATCGGTAAACCGAGCTGCTGCACTACGGCTAAGGCCACCCCACCTTTAGCGGTGCCATCTAACTTGGTCAGCACCACGCCACTGAGCTTCGCAGCTTCCGCAAAAACCTGCGCTTGGCGCAAACCATTTTGACCGAGGGTCGCGTCCAGCACCAGCAGCGACTCAATTTGGGCATCGCCAGCTTGCCTGTCAATAATTCGACGCATTTTGCCTAGCTCGTCCATCAAATTCTTTTTGTTTTGAAGACGACCAGCTGTATCTACTAATAACAATTCAGTTTTACGAGCTTTGGCAGCGGTAATAGCATCAAAAACCACGGCTGCGGGGTCAGTGTTTTGGCCAGGGTTAGCAATGACCTCAATGTCACTACGTTGACCCCAAACCTTAACTTGATCAACGGCTGCGGCTCGGAAAGTGTCTGCCGCAGCGATCAGGCAGCGATAACCAGAGGCTTTACTCATATGGGCGAGCTTGCCAATGGTGGTAGTCTTGCCCACGCCATTTACCCCCGTGAGCAGCCAGATATTGAGCGTGTCTTTGGTCGGTACAAAGTCGATCGCATAGTCTTGCTGAAAAGGCTTATCTAATAAATCGCGCAGAATTTGCTTAAGATAGGCGATCGCTTCTTCCGGCGGTAAGGTTTCAGCTCTGAGCTTGTCTTGAAGCACACCCACAATATAGTCAGTGGCCTCAATTCCGACATCGGCCTGTAACAACAGGGTTTCGATCGCTACTACCGCATCAGCATTTAAGGGACCTTGGCCAATCAGTCCTTTGACTTGGTTGACTAAGCTCAGGCGAGTTTTATTAAGGCCCTGGCGCAATTTTTTCAGCCAATCAATTTCCGCTAAGGAAATTTCCTCGGGGCTGCGGCCTTGATCAGCCAAGACCTTGGCTGACCACAAAAAGTCATCATCTAAGACAATTTCTTCTTCAACTGGGGCTTCGATCGACTGTTCTTTGAGGGCGGCTAATCTTTCTTGAGTGGAATTTTCTCTAGCCCAAGCTGGCAGACTGCTTGCTAACGGTGCCGTGGCGTTCTGTGCAATAGCCGTAGCCTCAGACACTGACTCTTTTTCCACAACCGCTGGTTGATCGATCTGCTGCTCAGCTACTGGCTCTGATTTTACTGCGATGACTTCTGCTTCAACGGCCACCGCAGCAGCCTGTTGCTGCTTGATGTTTTGGTAAGCAGCCTTCGCCCAAGCCAGGGTATTAGCATCAGCTTTATTGTCACCGACGACCTCTGGCTCTGCCGCCGATTCGATCACCTCTTTTGCCATCTCCTCAAGAGGGTTTGCCAACTCCGTCGCAATCGGTTCTTCAGGCGTGGAGTTATTAAATTGGCGACGGAACCAGTTGAATACCATAAAAATAAAGGGTTTTTATAAAAATAGATATCACATCATATCTGATTGCTGGTTAAGCCTTGCAGAAGATTAACGGTTAGTCTTGGTACGGTTATCCCGATCCTTCTACAACATTGACTCGCAGTGCGTCGCTAACCTTGCGGAGCACACCATTGATAAAGCGATGACTCTCATCATCACTGTAGCGTTTGGCCAGTTCGATCGCCTCGTTGATCGCAATTCGATCAGGCAATCCCAGATACTTGATTTCTACCACTGCAATTCGCAAAATATCTTGATCGATTTTGGCCAAACGGCGCAGTTGCCAATCGACCATATGACTACTTAGCAAACCATCGATTTCAACTTTGTTTTTGGCAATGCTGCCCAAAATTTCCAAAGCATACTGCTGCACTTCCGTTTGGTTGGTCAGCTGAATGAACTCTGGCATTTGCAGGGAATGTCCCAGCCGATTAATGACCGATTGGGTTAACTCTAAGCTTTCTTGGAGCATCGTGCGGGCACTCTGGACATCAATAGCACGGGTTTCGCTGTGTAGGAGCCGTTCGTGACTGCGTTGCAGTTCAGCGGTAGCAGTTTCTAAGCTTTCCTCTGCCTCGGTGCGCAAAGTGCGGATAGCCGCTAACACCAGCTGGGATAGCTGTTGGCTGGCAATTTTCTCAGGAGAACTAGGTAGCTGAGACAATCCCAACAGAGCTAGTTCACGCGCAATTTCACGGGGTTTCATGGGTAAGAGAAATTTAGGAAGCGGTCAATTCTAGCACTTATGGTTCATCTCCGTTGATCCCGATCAGATCTTTTTCTAGGTTAGCTGCTATCGGCGCGCCATAAGCGGCTGGTGCCAAAACATTTGCTGAATTCATACTGGGACTGACAATCCCGCCAGAGACGATGACCTTAAAGGCATCTTCTACCGACATCGATAAATTCACTACATCCTGAGCTGGTACTACTGCATACCAGCCAGTAGTTGGATTAGGAGTAGTCGGAATAAATAAGTTCAGCATCGGCTCCGGCATTTGCAACTGAATTTCGCTATGCAAGGAACCAGTCACAAATGCTAAAGCCCAAATCCCCCGGCGGGGGTACTCGACCAAGACCACTTGCCGAAACCGGTTATTGGAATCTTTGAGGAGGGTTTCGAGAAGCTGCTTGAGGGTTTTGTATACAGAACCAGCGAGCGGAATGGCCTGGAGTAGACGTTCACCCACATCGAGTAGCCATCTACCAGCAATATTCCTGGCCATTAAACCAATCAGCAGAATAGACAGCAGAGGAACCACTAAACCCACTAGCAGGTTTAATAAGTTGACTAAAATAGGATGCAAGCCATCGAAGGGATTAATTTGCTTGGGGATCTTGGTTAGTACATTGATTACCCAATTAGCTATATTTATAGTCAGCCAAATAGTAGTGGCGAGGGGAATGACTACCAATAGTCCAGCAATTAAGTCGTTTTTTAAGTCCTGGCGAAAGCGCTGAAACACAGGGGTTAAACTCTCCTTATAAGATTTAGTCAACTCTCTTTACCGGTCTTTTGGCTACTGGGGCTGGGGACACGAGATAACAATATCTTTAGTTTTAGAGCTTCTGGCCGGATCTTGCAAGGATTTATCGCCGATGACGCAGGCCGGCAAAACCAATAAATATGTGTCCGGTAGCTAGCAGGAGACTGAATAGACTAGCTCGAATACCAGTTCTAAATAGATCGATCGTTATCTGGTTGGTAACAGACTGACGTTTTTGATTGATTTGGCCAAGAAGTTCAGTAGACTTTCTTTTCAGCTCATTGGGGTCGGCGCTTAACTTTTCGTACAGCGCTTTCTCCTGTTTGAAGGTTTCTAATTCTGGCCCTTGAACTTGCCCACTCTTAATTTGCTGATCGAGGGCAGCGATTTGTTGCTGAACTTTTGCTTTATCTTCAAAAACACTAAGTCTTTCTTTAATAGCTGCTTCCGTGCGACCCAATTCTTGATTCATATTAGTAAATGCTTTATCTCGATCTTGATTAGCTGCAATGATTTGAAAAGGAATAATGGCTAAATAGATCAGCCCAAAAATCACGGAAATCAGGGCACTGAGAAAAAACCAATTCTGATGATCACCCCGGCCAGATTCTTTGTTGATATTTTCCAGCCATTTTCCAGCCATTAAAAAAACAACCCCCACTAAGGAGAAAAAACCACGGCCAAGCAGCTCTATTCCCAACTGTGCCCACCACTTCACATCACCGGGTTGATATGGCAGAGCGGCGAAAATAATATTTACGAGTGTTGATGCAATTAAGACTATGCCAGCAGTCTTAAAAGCTAAAGATGTCACTAAATTACTGTTAAGTTGCATGGGTATTTCGGGGGTAGATAATTATTTGCTGACGTGCTGTGAATATTAGTGGAGTTGGATATAACTGCTGAAATACTTTTACCACAGGGATCTCAGCGATAGGAATTGTACCAGATTTTGGCGATCAGTAATCTGGTTGATTGCTCAATCATTGGTTTTTTGATCGGCAAGTATTTAGAGATCTTCGAATGGGTGATGTGAGCAAGTCAATTTACAATAAATCCCCACTCAGGAATCTATCAATTATGACTAGTACAAAATGCCTGTAATAATTTTGTCAGCGTTTAGTTACCCCCACCCCATCAAAAAAAAACCGATCCCCCAGTGAAGAAGGATCGGGCAAGAAAACCCCGATTTTTTTACAGACCGAATTTAGCCATATTCCACCACCAAGGGCAGGAAATCGATCCCTTGTGCCGCGATTAATTTAATATCACGGCGGCAAGCATCCCAC
>JAYUSR010000089.1:0-53462 GCA_043755575.1 Synechococcales cyanobacterium | reverse complement strand
TATTATTTTTTGCCTTAAGTCCAATGAGTATGCTTTCATTATTTATACTTATCTACTTCAAACATATAATCTATCTCATTCGGAGCGGAACCGCTATAGTTCTCTACGGAGCCAGCGGCTTTGTAGGAAAACAGGTAGTACAATACTTTGCCCAACAGGTAAATCAAAATGAGGTGAATTGGGCAATCGCAGGACGTAACCGCCAGAAACTAGAAGTAGTAAAATCATAACTGGGGGCTGCCTGACTCCAGCGACAGGAATTGGAAATGTTCTGGTCGAAAGATTGCGTCAGGCAGGAATGATTGTCGAGGTATCGCCCATAACAAAGTTGGACTGCTCTGAGGTTGGGTCAACAACCAAGATTTAGATCGATCGACGATATTCCGCTAACAGCTCTGGTAAGGAATCATAGCCCTCAGTGCCCAGTAGCTCAATCAGCTTATCCTGAGGCAAGATCATCACACCGCCGATCCCCAACTGCTCTTCCAAACTGTTTAAAATACGAGCAGCTTGCCGCCACTCTGGGGCACCGATTTGATACAGAGAGTACATTCCCACACCAGCGTAAAACATAGTCGCTGGATAATCTTGCTGTTGATAATAAGCTTCTGCTAAGTAAGTGATGCCCAAACCGCGTAAGTACAAATCATTAATTACTTGAGCCGCTTCAATGCCCTGCATCAAATAACTAATCGCCTCCTCTAGATCTTGAATGGTCAAATAGGCAATACCCAAACTGTAATAGCACAGGGCTAAACTCTGCTGATCGGCAAGCTTTTCAGCGAGTTTCAGCCCCTGCTGTAAATAGCTAATATGCTGTTCATATCCTGCTACTTCTGTTTCGGCAACAGCTTGAGCGGCAAGAACCTCACTGTAGCCATAGTTAATCAGGGCATTGGCTTCACCACGTCTGTCGCCAGCTTGCCGAGCTAAAATCAAGGCTCGCTGACTATAGCTAATAGCAGTGTCGTAGTCTTGTTCCCGGAGATAGATGCGGCTCAGGTGATTGAGATTGGCGATTTCACAAGATTTGTCTCCAGCAGTATTGGCGATCAATAGCGCTTCTTGGTGCAAAGAGATCGATCGATCCATCTGGCCTAAGACCTGTTGCGAGTAGCCCAACATTGTTAAAATGCGGCCTTTTTCTTGGGTACCAGCCACCTGTTTAAGAGGTTGGTCAAAATAAGCGAGGGCATCACGCAGGGTATCACCTGAAAATGTGGCAAAAATCCCACCATAAAGGGGGAAGTCATTACGCTGGGCGGCAATCCGCAAAATCTGCCAAGTAATTTGCCAACAAGCCTGACTGAGCGCCATCCGTTGCCGGGTGCTAGTGCCTACGCCATTAGCTAGCTCACACCAAATCAAGCTAAAAGTAATCAGGGTGTTGAAAGAAGAGCGTTCCCCCCATTTGATATCGTACATCTGTCGATCGAACCAAGCCACTAGTCCAAGCTGGAGACCCTGTAGAATAATAGCCATTTGCACCCAATCGTCAGCATAGCTAGCACTCTGCTGAGCGGCAAATTCGGCCACCGATTCTTGCTGGCCAATCGTCATAAATAGCTTTTGGGTAGCTGGGTTACTAATATATTTAGCCCAGAGCCGCCACGGACTGTGCTCTTCTTCATCACCAAAGCCCACCTGTTGGCCTTGGTCATAGATCCAACTAACTAAATGTTCTTCTAAAACACTTAAAGTGGCTAGTCCATTCTCTAGACCGGTGGCTAGTTGGCTGATTTGGGCTGGTTCGGAGAGTACTAAGTCAGCTTGTTGTTGCAAGATGGTGGCAATTTGGCGTAGTTGTGCCGACTGTAGTGGTTGTGATTGATTCTGATCGATCGCCTGAAACAATACCCGCAGTCGTTCTTCCGGATCAGCAGCTATTAACTGTTGGGCAATTTGAGTAACCACTTCACTCGATTGGCGTTCCTGTTGCCATTGGGTCAAAACAGTCCCAATCATTTGTAGTGCTTTCACCCGATGACCGAGTTTGGCTTGTTTAATTTCACTCGCAGCAGCTAGCTGATTAGTAACAGCTTGAATCTGTTCTTGCAAGCAGCCTTCTAATACTTCACTAGTTCCGGGCACAATTTGTTTACTGAGTATCCGGTGAATATATTCCTTCGAGATAATTTGTTTGCCGCCCAGCATCCGCTCTACCAAATCGGTGACAGCAGCAGTGTATCGATCGCGCAGGGAAAGAGTGGGAGGATTAGTTTCGGTCATAATTCTATACCTGATTTTTCATACTGGTGCTGCTGGAAGTAGAGGAAGCTAACATTAACTCTCAGAGAAAATCGTGTCGAAATCATCGATATGTAAATATTACTTCACATACTATGACTCAAAAGTTAGCATTCAATTGGTCACAGATTGGTTATTGTAGAAATATCGAAAGAGAACATCAATTACCGACTGATTAAATTTCAGTCTTCAAGGAGTAAAACCTATGGCTAATATCTACATAGCCAAAAGCAATAATCAAACTTGGCTGGCTGTGGCAACTGCGGTGGTAGGGTTCTGGCTCAGCGCTAGCCTTTTGTTAGACTTTGTTATTATGCCCAGCATGTATATGAGCGGCATGATGACCAGCTCTAGTTTTGGGATAGTTGGTTATACCCTGTTTTCGATGTTTAATCGGATCGAACTAATTTGCGGAGCCGCCACTCTGTGCCTGGGTCTGTGGCTGTGGCAATCCACCATACTTGATCAAAAACAAAAGCTGGAAGTAGGCATTTCTAGCGCTATTTTGCTTACGATCGCTCTTTGTTATACGTTTATTCTCACTCCCCATATGAGTGGGCTTAGTGTCGATTTGAATTTCTTAGACAGTGCTTCCTTGGTTAATGGCGGTCTGGAAGACCTCCAGATGCACAGCACTATTCCCCAGGTACCAGCGAGCATGAATCAAATGCATATGATCTATTGGGGCTTAGAAGCCTTGAAAATCACTCTAATGGGCACTGTTCTAGGATTGGCCTACCGCCAATTAGTACCTGCCAAATTCAATTAAAACGTCTGGCTAACATTTCGCTCTCACCAATAAATCAAAATATCTACCAGCCCTGGTTTACTAAAACCAGGGCTTTTCATTCTCGAATTCAGACTAAGCCGCTACAATTAGGGTGAGACCAAAATTTCAGCGCCAGCCCATGACCAAAACTCCTGTCAGTCAGATTCGGAATTTTTCGATTATTGCCCATATCGATCACGGGAAATCTACGCTGGCCGATCGATTGCTGCAAGAAACCGGTACGGTCAGCAATCGCGATATGAAGCAACAGTTTCTCGACAATATGGATCTAGAACGAGAGCGGGGGATTACGATTAAGCTCCAAGCCGCCCGGATGAATTACACCGCCAAGAACGGCGAACAGTATGTATTAAACCTAATCGATACTCCTGGGCATGTCGATTTTTCTTACGAAGTGTCGCGGAGCTTGATCGCCTGCGAAGGGGCGTTGTTGATTGTGGATGCTTCCCAAGGGGTAGAAGCCCAGACCTTAGCCAATGTCTATTTGGCGTTGGAAAACAACCTAGAAATCATTCCCATCTTAAACAAAATTGATTTACCCGGAGCCGAGCCGGAGCGAGTCCGAGCAGAAGTTGAGGAAATCATTGGCCTAGACTGTAGCGGGGCAATCTTAACTTCAGCGAAAGAAGGAATCGGCATTCAGGACATTTTGGAATCGATCGTCCAGTTAATTCCACCTCCGATCGATACTGTCAGTGAGCCGTTACGAGCCTTGATTTTTGATAGTTATTACGACACCTATCGGGGAGTAGTAGTCTATTTCCGAGTCGTGGATGGCAGCATTAGCAAAGGAGACAAAATACTGCTAATGGCCAGTGGCAAGGAATATCAGATTGATGAACTCGGTATTTTAGCTCCGACTCAGATTCAAGTCGATGAATTACATGCCGGAGAGGTGGGTTACTTTGCCGCTTCGATTAGAGCCGTAGGCGATGCCCGAGTGGGTGACACCATCACTATGGTTAACCGACCAGCAACTCAGGCTTTAGATGGCTATGCCGAAGCTAAGCCAATGGTTTTTTGTGGTCTATTTCCGGTGGATGCCGATCAATACCCAGACCTGCGCGAAGCGCTGGACAAGCTGCGGCTAAACGATGCGGCACTAAACTATGAGCCAGAAACCTCGAGCGCCATGGGCTTTGGCTTTCGATGTGGTTTCTTGGGCTTGCTGCATATGGAAATTGTTCAAGAGCGATTAGAGCGAGAATATAATCTAGATCTCATTACCACCGCTCCCTCGGTAGTCTATCGGGTCACGAATAATCAAGGCGAAGTAGAACACATCGACAACCCCAGTAAACTGCCCGACCCCAACCATCGTCAGATGATCGAGGAACCATACGTCAAGATGGAAATGATTACCCCCGAAGAATATGTGGGGACGCTGATGGAGCTGTGTCAGAATCGGCGGGGCGTTTTTAAAGATATGAAATATCTGACTAAAGGCCGCACCACGATTATTTACGAGTTACCGCTAGCCGAAGTAGTCACCGACTTTTTCGATCAGATGAAGTCGCGGACAAAGGGCTATGCCAGCATGGAATACCAGATAATTGGCTACCGCGAGAATCATTTAGTAAAACTGGACATCATGATCAACGGCGATCCAGTGGACGCCCTGGCCATGATTGTGCATCGCGATAAAGCCTACAACGTGGGGCGCGGCATGACCGAAAAATTAAAAGAGCTGATTCCCCGCCACCAGTTCAAAGTTCCCATTCAGGCCACGATTGGCAGCAAAGTAATTGCCAGTGAACACATTCCGGCTCTACGCAAAGATGTACTGGCCAAGTGCTACGGCGGTGACATTTCTCGGAAAAAGAAATTGCTCCAAAAACAAGCCAAGGGCAAAAAACGGATGAAGTCGGTGGGCACTGTGGATGTCCCCCAAGAAGCATTTATGGCAGTGCTGAAGCTAGATAAGGATTCTTAGCCACCAGTGGGGATCATGTTTCTCTATAATGAGGAACAAATCTTTACATAGAGTATTTTTAAGATGACAGCCAGTATCTACGACTTTTCCACTACCAGTATTGAGGGTCAGTCAGTAAACTTCAGCGACTTTAAAAACAAGGTAATGCTGATTGTCAACACCGCTAGTCAGTGCGGCATGACTCCTCAGTACGAAGGTTTACAAGAATTACACAGCAAATATGCCGATCGAGGCTTAGTTGTTTTTGGTTTTCCTTGCGATCAGTTTGGCAACCAGGAACCAGGCAGTGCGGAGGAGATTCAGTCTTTTTGTCAAACTCGCTATGGAGTAAGTTTTCCCCTTTCACAAAAGATCGAAGTCAATGGCGCTAACGCCCATCCTCTCTATCAGTATTTGACAGCGGCCAAGCCAGGATTGTTAGGTTCCAAAAATATTAAATGGAATTTCACCAAATTTTTGGTTAATCAGCAAGGCGAAGTAGTAAAACGCTACGCGCCCACCGATAAGCCCGCAGATATTGCCAAAGATATTCAAGCATTGCTGTAAAGCTGAAATAAAAAAGCCCTGACAATTATCGATAAGGGCTTTTTTGGTGTCATGCCTCCAGTAGCCGCTGGTTAGCCTTTGAAAAAATTATTTATCCTAAATTTATGAATCTCTCTACTGCGATCCTAGTGTCTTTGGGCTTAGGGAGTGTCTTTGGCACCATCCTCGCCACTCTATTTCCAGGAGCGGTGGGACCACTGGATCAATATTTGCTGGGTCCGATCGGAGATGCCTTCCTGCGATTGATTCAATTTGCAGTGGTGCCGATCGTCTTTTCTTCGTTAGTTTTGGGTTTAACTGGGATGCAGAGCGCTGATAAAGCGGGGCGCTACGTCCTCAAGCTCCTGACTATTTATGTAGTGACAGGTTTGGTAGCACTTGGTTTTGGCATGGGGATGGCTTTACTGCTGCAACCTGGCGCTGGGGTGGAGGGTTTTGTCATGCCAGCGGCAGTGAGTAGCGATGCTGCTCCCGACTTGTTGCAGTGGTTGGTCAAATTAATTCCAGTGAACCCCATGGCTGCTCTTAGTAGCGGCAATTTAATTCAAATTATTTTATCCGCAGCCTTATTCAGTATTGGAATTCAGCTGACTCCCGTCAAGTCTCGGCCTTTTGTGGCTCTAATTGAGAGTATTTATGAGATTGGTGAGCAAATCTTAGCTGTAATTTTGTATACAGCGCCAGTAGGCGTATTTGCTTTAATTAGCTCAGTGATTGCTAGCCAAGGTCTAGAATTAATTTCCCGACTATTATTTTATGTCTTGGGTTTACTGATTTCTTCCATGCTCATGATTGGGTTTTATCTGCTGGTGCTCTTTTGCTTGCGAGCACAGCCAGTAAAACTATTACAAAATATCTTGCCCAGTCTTTCTCTTGCTTTTGGGACTGCTAGTTCTAACGCGGTGTTGCCAGTCCTGTTGAAGAATCTCCAGGAGGACTATGGCTTGCGCGAGGAAATTAATAGCTTTGCGATTCCGCTGGGCACTGCTATTAAGCGTGATGGCTCGGCTGTTTTACAGAGCTTTAATGCTCTATTTATTGCCCAGGTTTATCATGTACCGATCACTCCCTACCTACTACTATCGATCGGCATTAGTAGTTTGTTGGTGTCTTTCAGTACGCCGGGAATTCCTGGTTCAGCGCTCATTACCATGGCGACAGTCCTAACAGCGGCGGGTTTACCGGTCGAGGGAATTGCCCTAGTAGCTGGGATCGATCGATTGACGGATGGTTTCAAAACGGTGCTAAATGTGGTGGGCAATAGTTCCACCGCAATCTTTCTCAGTTATTGGGAAGGCCATGTCGCACCAGGCAGTGAGAAGATGGAGCCAGTAGCAATCCCAGTGCCCGATAGCTGTGCGAGCACCCCGATCGATCGACAAGCTTCCTAGTAAATATTCTAAATAATCAATTCACTAATAGTGTTGAGCATATCAGCTTCATTAAAAGGCTTGGCATAATAGGCCGCTGCCCCCAGATTCATCGCAATTTTCCGGTGCTTTTGACCACTGCGCGAGGTCAGCATCACAACTGGAACGTGCTTAGCATTTTCTAGGGACTTAACATTGGCCAGAAAACCATAGCCGTCCATTCTCGGCATTTCCAAGTCACAAATCACCAAGTTAGGTAAAATTCCAGCCTGAATTTTCTCGATCGCCTCTTGACCATCCTTGGCCTGCTCTACTCGGTAGCCATGCCGTTCCAGGGTCAAGGCCACGAAGCGCCGGACATTGATGGAGTCATCCACCACCAGCACCAGTTGCTCGCGCTCTAAAGTTGATTCGGCAAAATCATCATCTTGATCCAGGGTCTGGATATTATGCTGATGACCAGTAACCCAGCGGGCTAAAGCCAGCGGATCAACCAAGGGAATCACTCGTCCGTCACCTAGAATAGCAGAGCCAGAAAGACCTGGGGGCAAAGGAATCACACCTTGGGGCTGCCGGACAGTCACCTCTTGCTCATTCCAAAACCGGTCAACCTGCAAGCCATATAGTTGGTCGCCATCGGCAGTTAAAAATACTGCTGGTTGATCAATTTTGGGAGTAATGTTGAAGTCTAGTGGCGGTAAGAATTCGGGGGCTTTAAAATGTGTAGCCATATCAATCAGCTGCACCTGAAATTCTTCCCAGTTTAAGAAAGATTGTCCGTCCCGAATCACAATTTGTGCCGGGTTCGGTAAAAGGGTTTCTTCAACAGCATTCACCGGCAAAGCAAAGAGCATTTTATTGACATCGACAATGAGCACCTTAATAACCGAGAGGGTGAAGGGTATGGTAATGGTGAAGGTACTACCCTGACCGGCTTTCGTCTCAATTTGAATCTCACCCTTAGCCATTTGGAGATTAGTTCGCACAACATCCATCCCCACCCCCCGACCAGAGAGATCCGTGACTTTTTCGGCGGTACTAAAGCCCGGTTCAAAGATCAACTCCAATAATTCTTTTTCACCAGTCGCATTGAGCATCTCTTCATCAATGCCCATCTTGATCGCTTTGGCGCGGATTTTAGCTAAATCGATGCCCTGGCCATCATCCCGAATGGTGATCACAGTCTGGTTGCCACGATAAAAGGCAGTAATTTCAATTTTGCCAGTAGCTAATTTGCCCGCCGCTGTGCGATCGGCTGGCGCTTCAATCCCATGGTCAAAACAGTTGCGGAGTAAATGCATTAAAGGGTCTTTGAGAACTTCGATGACATTGCGTTCTACCAGGATGTCGCCGCCTTTAATGGTCAAGTCTACCTGTTTACCATGCTCGATCGCCATTTCACGAATGGCACGGGGGAAGCGTCCCACCACTTCATTAAACGGCAGCATCCGCACCCCAGTGAAGCTGTTTTGCATTTGTTGAGTGGTACGGCTAATATCTCGCGTCACTGTTTCAGTTTCGTTCAACTGAATATCAATATCAGTGACTTTTTCCTGGATTTGGACGACAGTTTCAATAACGGCTTGCGATAACGAATGAAATTCACCATAGCGGTCCATTTCTAACAGATCAAAGTCATTGGTAAGCGCATTCTGAATCGTGATTTCTTGCTCAGCATCAGTTATGGGTACCCGACTAGCAATCTGGTCATAGGCATTGCGCAGCTGGCTACTGGCTGTTTCCAAACGGCTCACCTTCTCGGTAAGACTTCGTAATAGCGATCGAATGCCGGTGATTTGGAGATTGAGACCACTGCGGCTAATATTTAGCTCGCCAAATAAATCCCCAATCATGGCCAACTGATTCACGCTCACCCGAATCATCTGGTCGGGAGCAGCAGGCACATTGTTATAGGTTTCCGGTGTAACTGAAGCGTGGGGTCTGGCAGTCACACGGTCATGAGCCAAATTTTCTAGCGTCTGGTCATCACCAAAGGTGAGTGCCGCTAAAAAATCAGGCTGATTTTGGGCTGAATCGGGGAGATCGATCGTATCTATTAACGAGAAAAAATCCTGGGTCAGCGGGGCTTCATTATTAACCCATTCCAGAACGGGCTGCTCGGTTAGCTCCGGCAACATTTCCGAAGAATCGATCGTATCAGAATGAGAAAAAGCCGCTAGTTCATCTAGGTTAATGGCAGCTGGCAATGAACCACTATCGATTAAATCACTGAAATCATTAGCTATCACTGAATCACCGATCGAGAAATCCTCTAAGAAATTACTGTCACCATCATTTAGCAATTCATCAGTCGTGAATAGGTTTTCCACCACCGGTAGGCGATTAGCCATTCTAAAATCGAAATTGACTGGTGGTGCAACTAACTGATCAAAGTTGGTCAATGCTGCTGGGCTATCCGGATCAGCTACTATCGGTTCTAGCTCAGGCCGGATGTTGAATATTTCTAAATTATCCAATAGCTGGTAATCAACAGGATCATTTGCTGGCTGTTGCAGCTGACGATCGAGAGACAATTCGGCCGCGAGGGCAGGGACGACAGTGGTGATTGATTCACCCACAGGGAAAAGATCGATCAATGCGGGTAAATTGTCCCGATGACCAATCATTACCAATGATTGCGACCGCCGCCAAGCCGCGACGGCCAGTTCGGCAATAGTTACAAATTGATCGGGGTACTGGGTGAGCTTTTGAGCAATATCGTTACACAGTGCTGCCATGGCGGGCAGCTCCAGCATTTCGGCTAAACCATTGAGGGTTTCGGTAGTGATTTCTAATTCCGATTGTAACTGCGGCTGTGCTGGATCACTTAAAATCGCTTCTAAGTGTTGAAGAGCGCTATCAACTTCGCTCTCAAACAAATAGACCACAATGTCATCTTCGTCACCATCGTCTTCGGCCAGAAATGCCGCTTCATCAGCGGCTTGGGGTTCACCCAGCTGCTCATACAAGCGATCAAGAATGGGATCTACTTCAGTGGTCAGCCAGTCGGCAGGAACGGTCTGTCCTTGACGGTTGTAGTCCATCACCCGTCGCAGTCGATCGACGATCAACAACAAATCTTTTTCCAGTTGACCATTAACGACTTCAGTTTTGTGGCCATGCCGCAGAACTTTGATCGAATCTTCTAGCTGGTGGCCAATTTTGGCCAGCGTCGAAAAACTCATCATCGCCGCACCCCCCTTAATTGAGTGGGCGGCGCGTAGCACCGCGTCAAATTGCTTACCTTTGACTTCACCATTGCCCACTCCCAGTAGACCAGTTTCAATCTGGTCAACATAGTCTTGGGCTTCTTCCAAAAACTGAAGGCGGACTTGTTGTTCTTGAGCTGAAATAGTCATCTCGGGTCAGGGATAAGGATTAGTAGATGGGCAGCAGCGATGAATTTAGTTATGGTCAGCGTTGACTTTGAACTTACCAACGATCGCTTGCAATTCGCGGGTAATGGTGGCGGTGGCTTGCAGCGAGTTAGAAACTTGCTCCGAAGAAGTAGAAGTCTGGTTGGAGACTTGCGCTACATAAGTCATGACCTGAGTAACCGCTTGGGAGGACTCAGCTTGTTCGATCGCCGAAGTAGCGATCGACTGTAAGAAGGCATCGATTTGTTGAGACTGTTCGATAATTTCCTGGAGGCTGAGTTTGGTTTGCTCTACCGCTCTCGTGCCTTCTACTACTTGAGTAGTACTTAGTTCCATCGCTTGGGTTACTTCGCTGGTTTCCCGTTGAATAGTTTCCACGATTTTTTCAATTTCTTTAGTGGCAGTGGCTGATTGAGTCGCAAGCTGGGCAACTTCTTCGGCTACTACCGCAAAACCCCGACCTTCTTCTCCAGCTCGAGCCGCCTCAATACTGGCGTTAATCGCCAAAAGGTTGGTTTGGAGGGCGATTTGGTTAATTAGGCCGATTGCTTTAGAAATCTGTTGAGAAGACTCCCCTAGTCGTTTGACCTTCTTGGCAGTTTCAGCGACGGTATCGCGCAGTTGGTTAATGTTGATGACCGTGTTGTCGATCGCCCGCCCACCCTGTTGAGCGGTGGCGGTAGCCGAGCTGGCCACTAGTGCTGCCTGTTGCGCACTGTTGGCTACTTCCCGAATCGAAACCGTACCAGCTTCGACCTTCTTGAGGGTGAGGTTAATCTGTTCAGCTTGAGCAGTCGCCGCCGTCGCTAGCTGACGAATTTCAATCTCGTTTTCACCCATATAGTTACCTACTTGGGAAGTAGATGATTTCACAGTCGTCACAATATCGCGAATGTTTTCAATGATAGAGTTGAAAAAGTCTCCCACAATCGCGATTTCCCCTTCGTTAATTTCGGAACGAACTGTCAAATCTCCCGTAGCAGCTCCTTCAATTTCTCCCAAGAGCCGGATTAACTCCCGTTGCCGGTTTTCATTGTCAGCTCGGTCTTTGTCGCCAGCAAATTTGACACGTTCGGCCACCGCAAACCCAGCCATCGGGGCGGCTAGCTTCACAGCCACCTTCAGCAATAGATCGCTTTCATCTAAAGTCCAGTCGTGGTAATCATGGCAGTGGTGAGCTACGAGCAGAGCAATCAGGCTATCGCCCTGAGCAATCGGCACAACCAAATTGGACTTGATCCCGAGCCGATCGAACAATTTAACATGATCAGGATGATAACCAGCTTCTAGCACATTACGATGAGAAACCACCCGACCTTGAACGTACTGATCGCGCAAAATTTGGGGAATACAACCATCCACAATCCGCTCAGACATCGCACTGACATGACCAGCACCGACTGATTCAGCTACGATATGTCCGCCCCAATTAGGAAAGAACCGATAAACTACCACTCGATCGGCTTGCAGCAGCGCCCGAACCTCTTTCATAATTTCATTTAATGGTTCAGTTATTTGTCCTTCAGTGCGGGCTTGGGCAACTTTTGCTAATAGTTGTGATTCACGCAAGGCATGAGCTTGATTCAGTAGTAGATCTTCAATTTGACCAGTCATCGCGTTAATGTTGGTCGCCAATTCCCCTAATTCATCATTACGATTTTGATTAACCCGCTGACTGAAGTCCCCTTGACCAATTCTGGCCACGGCATCAGTTGTTTCTAAGAGTGGATCAATGGCTTTACGAGTCAAAGAAGAAGCCAGGAGGGCAGCAGCGATCGAAGTTAAGCCCGCTCCAATCAATAGCACTAACAAAATATTTTGGCGCTGTTGATAAGCAAAACCAGCATCGATGGTAGCTACGGCTGTCCAGCTTAACTGAGGCATCCCTAGTAATTTGGCGAAAGGCGCAGTAGCCAGTATTTCGGTCTTACTGGTTTGACTATTGATATGCTCCGCCGTCCCCTTGGCTTGAGCTGTTTCAATATCTTTATTAGCTGGTTTTCCCAGATAGTCTTTATTGGAGCTAATAAAAAATTGGTTTCTCCGGCTATCGATGATGTGATAAGCCTCATTCGCAGTCGCAAAGTCTTTAATCGGTGTTTCTAGCCGCTCAATCGGTGCTCTAGTACGAATCACCCCAATCATTTTGCCAGTAGCAGCATCTTTAATAGGTGCTGCAAAGAAAATTACACTAGCTCCAGTATATTTGGATTTTTCTGGCTTAGAAATATATGTTTTACCAGTGGCTATGACCTGCTGAAAGTACTCCCGATTGCTGTGATTCGTGAGCTGTTGGCCGGTACTCTGTAAAAATGGGTTACCTTGCAAGTCAAAAGCAGCAATACTGTCATAAACTAAGTAAGTATCCCGATACTTATCTAAGAGCTGCGTTTTTTGTTCTTTGGTCATGACCGCTGCCACTTTGGCATCGGTAAAAATTGGTAAAGCCGCTACGATTTCTGCATCCCCATAGCGCTCAAAGATAAAGCGGTTCATTTTGTCGGCAATGGCAGCTACTCTTTCCTGCTGAGTAGTTCTAACCCGTTGGTTAGTAAAGTCATTAGTTTGCCAAACACTCAAGGCACCCACCAAACTGGCTGGGATGATGGCCATTAAAGTCGCAAAGATTGCAGCTTTAGTTTTAAGACTGAAAGATTGCTGCCCAGTTGGCAATACTGTTTCTGTATGGCTAGCTGGTAATATACTACTCAAACTGGAAGATTCTGGGGATGTTAAAGACTGGTCTAAAGCCGACATATCATTCATTAAATTGAGAAAGCCAGTGGGCAAATCATCTTCGGTAGTTAAAGGGGCATGGGAGTCGGGAGTAGGCTTGTTATTAGTCATGGCAGTTTAAAAAATCCTCGTAGTGAAATAGTAGATAGATTGTCGTGGTTAATGATTATAGAAAAGATGCTTGTTAAATTTCGGTGATATAAAAGCTTGATAGCAGGCAGCAACAGGCCACCAGATTGAATTAATAGAATTTATTTAATGGCCGTTGCATACTGGTGCCTCTCTAGAGTGGCAAAACTATTCATCGGTGCAGAAATTTCAGCAGCAGCAGTTACCAGACAGTCAGTTTCTTCAGCCGTCCAACTATGAAAATTCAAGCAGTGGTGCGCTACCAACAACCCCAGCAGTTGATGACGATGAACAATGGGCACCACTAAATTCGATCTAATACCTAGACGCTGGAAGAGGCGCATATGGTCGCCGTGGTAGCCAGAGTTAAGTAGGTTTGTATGAGCAACAGTACGACCTTGGACAAATTCATCGCGGTTACTTTGGGGAATACAGGCATCGACAATCCGCTCTTTCATCGCGCTCGCATAGCCATCAGCGACTGATTCAGACACAATATGTCCGCCCCAACTGGGGAAAAAACGGTAAATAACTACTCGATCAGCCTGAATGGTGGTGCGAATCTCAGCCAAGATTTCATTAAGGGGAGCAGTCAACTGTCCTTCCGTTTTAGCTAAAATAACCAGATTAAATAGTTCAGCTCGGTGTTCTTGCCTAGCTCGTTCGGCTGCTACCACCGCTGCGGCGGCAGCTTTAATAGCAGCCGCTTCGGCAGCAGCAATAGCTTCAGCATCCTTTTGAGCTTTCCACTTTAATCCGAAGGTTGTGGTAGCAGCAGCTAGCCCAAGGAAAGCAACCGCCCCCAATAATAACGGCATATTGTCGTCGGGTCGAGAAATAGCGGGGGTCTCACTAGCACTAACTTGCGCGATCAGAATTTCGGCTTTTTGGTTGTTGCCAACTAATACACCATGAGCCAGCTGCTGACCAAAAGTATAATTGTTATTTGTCATGGTAATAGTCTTAGAAATAAATCATGATGAGGATAACGACCATAATGAAATTTACAGTCCCTAGATTTCGGCAGGAGCCAAAGGTGATGTAACTAGCGACCGGGCACTCACCACCAGCAGAATGTCTCGACTGTAAGGTAGCCAGCCTTGGAGATAGGGTACTAGCGCTGCATTAAAATTGCCCAAAGGTGAAATTACATCCTCTGGCATAAAGCGCATCACCCCTTCAATTTGAGGCACAGCGAAAGCCAATTGTTGCTGATCAACTTCCAAAAACACCAAATTGAGTTCTGGTCGTCGCAGATTTAGCGGTGCTAATCCCAACATTCTGGGCAAGTCAATAACCCACAACACCTTACTCCGCCGGTTCAGAAGTCCTAAAACGTGCTTAGGCATGTTGGGCATGGGGGTAATCCGTTGAGTTGGGATAGTGACTACCGCTTGGACTGCTTCCATGGCAATCGCTAAGGGAGTTTCAGCATTTAATCTGACCCGCAAGTGAGCATTCCCTAGTTTCTGAGGGGTGGGTGCACTGAGTTTCAATACATCTGAAACTTTCATATTTATCTAGCTACTGATTTGACAGCCCGGATCAACTCTTCGCTGGTAAATGGTTTACCCAAATAGGCATCTACCCCTTGTTTCATGCCCCACATCCGATCAAGATCAGTGTTCCGAGAAGTACAAGCAATTACGGGTATTTTTTCGGTGGCTGGATTTTTTTTGATAGCACGGCACATCTCAAAGCCATTCATTCCTTCCATTACTACGTCAGTAACTACTACATCGGGGTTTTCTTTATCGATCATCGCCAAGCCATCTTTAGCGTTATTGGCAGTAAAAACACTGTAACCATTGTCTTTAAGATACAAAGTGATTAGCTCCATTTGAGCGGGGGTGTCTTCGACGACTAAAACTTTCACCATGTTGATAAATTGCTCCTGAGATATATAGATGAGATGATGATTGATAACACTTAATAGTTAGCTTTCCCGAAAAGTCTAGCGGAAGCTCAAGTTACTCCAACAGATGCTTAAAGACAATTTCAATCAAGCCAGCTTGGGTAAATGGTTTGGTCATATAGTCATTAGCACCCGACATTTTAGCTTTAGCTCGGTCAATTAAGCCGGTATTACCCGTCACCATAATGATTGGTACTTTTTTGAACATCGAATTGCGGCGGAGCATGGAACAGAGCTTGTAACCATCAATATTGGGCATCCCAACATCCATCAAAATCACGTCTGGATTAATTCGCATGATTTTCATGAGAGCAGTGGCGGAATCGATGATCGGAAAGATTTGGAAAACATCACCATCCAAAAATCTGTTCATTTCCCGCAGCACGGTAGGACTATCGTCAATACAAACTATTTTATAAACCTTACTGGCAGAGCTGGATTCAGCCGGAGCTTGGGGCGGTGGATTGGCTTTTAAACATTTGGTTTCGGTCGCCGACAGGTTGTAGGTTTTGGGTAGTTTATTGAGCGGTTCGCGGGGATCCCATAGACCCACTACTCCAGAGCTAACCAGCTTGTGTAAGCTCTTGGCGATTTCTAAACTGTCTTGGTTAATCACCAGCGATAGCTGATGGAAGTCGAAACCTACCAAGATTTTGTTAAGTCGATCGCGCACATCGGTTGTTAGGCTAGCACCGCCATTAATTAGGTGTGGTCGCTGGTAAGAACTAGTGATTTCGGGTCCAAGAGCTTTCCAGGCTTCATTCTCCTGTTGGCAATCTTTGGCTTGCAATAGAAAGTTAGTAGACCACAGCACTTGATCAGCTTTATCTTTGGCAATAAAACGGCTACTGGAATCATTCAAGAGCAAAAAGGTACGGAGAGCCTCTTTGGTAATGGCACGCACTAGTTCGATCGCGTGCTGCTCGCTCAACCGATCTTTATTAACCAGTGAGCAAATAGCTTGGTAGTCACAGCTTGGATAAAAGCTTTCTAACTTAGCCTCCGCAAAATGGTTGCGCAGATCGAGGTAAAGTTGCTGATCAATTTCTAAATTGTGGATTTTACCAATCCGGCGCAGATGTAGTTCTAATCTTTCAAAGGGTTCTAAAGAATGGTTGGCATAAAAGATTTTGCCATCTACAAAATAGATAAACCAGTTGGTTTCGGCATAGGTAGCCATCAAAAAACCGGTGGCGCTACTTTGAGCCAGTTTCTCGAGGATTTTGACCGGCGCTAATCGTTCGCCAACTTTACAAGCGTCGGCATTGCTAATTACTGAATCCATTGCTTACTAAATATGTATTAGCTAGGGGGACGTAGCTGCATAAACAGCTGCAACATCGTTCCTTAGTATCCTTGAGGTGCTCAAAGTGGGATCGATATACCTATGTTTCCCAGGGCTAGTTAATTTATTACAATCAGCAATGAGATATTTAGAGATCTTTCCGGGTATTTTGAAAGCAGCCCCGCCCAAATCAAGATTAATCAATACTAAAATATGGCTATTTTTTCGCCTTTGCGACTGCGCCGTCTCACCGATCAAGTTGCGGAAACTACTTACCAATTTATTACTTTTCAGCTCGGTTCGCAGTTTTGTGCCGTATCGATCGATCAGCTAATTAAGGTAATAATCATGACCGAGAATACTGATCAGACTCAATTATCAAGTCATAAAGTCATTCAATATAAAGGTCATGAGCTGGCGGTGTGGGATGCGGGGCAGGCGCTGTTTGGGCAGACTTCGCTGGCCAAAAACTCAAATCAACATCTGTTGCTTGGACGAGCCGCTCATGACCAAGTAGTAGTCTTGGCGATCGATTCGCCACCAGCCACTCAAACCGTTAAATCTTCTGCGATACTACCAATTCACGGTTTACCAGGAATTACAGCGACTATTACTACAGACTGTCAGTATTATGTCGTAAATTTAGCAGCCATCGAAAACTTGTGAAGTTGGTGAGTGTAAAATCAAGGAAAGTCTTTGTGGCAACACTTCTACCTCAATGGTTCAGCACGCTTGTATCTCGATTGGAATTGATCGTTATCAATTTTTCCAACCCTTAAGTTTTGCTGGCGCTGACGCGCAGGCGATGGTGGATTATTTTGTCAACGAAGAAGCTTGGGAGCCAGCCAAATGTTTGTTGATGACCGACAACTCCACTCCTTTTAAGGGGAACTCCACCTATCCCAATCACCACAATATTGAACAATGTCTGAACAACTGGTGTTGGGAAATTCTCCAGCCTGGTGACTTTTTATGGTTTTTCTTCAGCGGCTACGGAATTAGTGTCAACGGGACTGAATATTTGATGCCTCTCGATGGCGATCCTCAAGCTGCCGCCCAAACTGGTATTTCTTTGGCCAAATTATATCGCCAGTTTAGTGCGCCGGGTCTTGATGTCATGACCTTTTTAGATGTAAATCGCAGTCAAGGCGGCGGTTCTGGTCAGGGATTTGGCGAAATAGCTGCTCAGCTGTCCCAAGAATTTAATATCCCAACCTTTCTATCTTGTCACAGCCATGAGTTTTCCCACGAAGCGGTAAATCTCAAGCAGGGAGTCTTTACAGCAGCTCTCATTGAAGCTTTACGTTTTTACCCAGACCTATCGATCGAAAGCCTCCGCGCCCATTTAACCAGTCGGGTACCAGAACTAAGTGAGCATCATTGGCGACCAGTGCAACATCCCTGGTCTTTGGTACCAGATGACGGTGTAATTTTCCGCCCTATTTTCTACGGAACTAGTCACGATAGCTGGATATCTAGTACACCCACATCAGTTAATCAACCAGAACTAGTCAGCCATCAACCGGCCGGGTCTCCAGATGCGGTGATGTCCAGTGATTCAGCCGGGTCTGATGATCGGGTAATTTTAGCAGTCTATGAAGAATCGCCCCCAACGCCCACTCCTCAGCCCAAAATTCGGCAGAAATCCACAGCCGGAATTAAATTCCTGCGGCGAACATTAGTAATTTGTCTGACTGGAGCAGCACTTTTCACTGGTTTACTATTTTATCGGCCACCAGGCAAAGATATACCGGGGTTTGCGGACAAATTCCGTAATCCGCTGCAACTTTGGCAAGGTAAAGACCAGCCCTAAAGCCGCCGGGAACATGATAAAATCGATACATCTTTTATATAAGTGGAGATTATAAATATGGAATCATTAATTTTCTTGGCCAAGTTGCCTGAAGCTTACGCCTTTTTTGATCCGCTAGTTGATGTACTGCCAATTATTCCGATCTTTTTCTTAGCCTTGGCTTTTGTTTGGCAAGCAGCTGTCGGTTTTCGCTAAAAATTATTTGAATTCAACGCCAAGGCATCCTTCAGTCCCAGGGTGCCTTTGTTGTGTCAAATGTAATCCGTGTAGTATAGTATTTTAGTATAAATATCTGTAAGATTATCGACGCATGGTGAAGTTGTAAATTTTCAACCAGTCTAAATTTATGTGTCGAAATATTCTCTATGGATAATTCATTTCTAATTGTTGCATCAGATTTTGTCAAAACTGGGGGAATGGATCGGGCAAACTACGGGCTGGCCGAATATATCGCGCATCAGGGGTACAATCTTCATCTGGTAGCTTATCAAGTAGATGATGCTTTGGCAGCAATGCCCCATGTATCGGTGCACTATGTATCAAAACCCTTAAATTCTCATTTTTTGGGTGCTCCATTGCTAGGAGTAAAGGCTTTAGCACTGGCTGATCGATTGAGTAAAAAAGAAAATTTACAAGTAATTGTTAATGGTGGTAACTGTCCTTGGGCAGATATCAACTGGGTTCACTATGTTCATGCGGCCTATCGATCGAACAATCGGAGTAGTCTGACAGCGCAGGCTAAAAAACAACTCAATCATCAAATTGCGCTCAGAACTGAAAAAATTGCTTTGCAAAAAGCCCGGATCGCAGTTGCTAATTCGACGCTTACTCAAACACACTTAAGCGAGCTACTACAAATCGAGACTAAGAAAATTCAGCGAATTTATTATGGGATCGATCCTGATATTTTCTATCCAGCAGCAGATGAGGAAAGACAACAATTAAGAATTCAGTATGGTTGGCATCATGACCGGCCGATCGTCACTTTTATCGGTGCTTTGGGCGATCGACGGAAGGGTTTTGATAGTTTATTTGCGGCGTGGCAGCAACTCTGCCAAGATCCGCAGTGGGATGCCCAATTGGTGGTAATTGGGGTGGGTAACGAACTCTCGTTATGGCACCAACGAACTCAAGCGGTGGGATTAGCTGACCGGATCGAATTTTTGGGCTTTCGTCGCGATGTTCCCCAAATTCTACGAGCAGCGGATTGCTTAGTAGCACCAACTCGCTATGAAGCCTACGGATTAGGAGTCCATGAGGCTCTGTGTTGCGGCTTACCAGCAATTACGAGTGCTACAGCTGGTGTCGCCGAACGCTACTCCGTCGAACTCCAAGATTTACTACTTCCCGATCCCGATAACGTGACGGATTTAGTCAATCGATTAACGCAGTGGCAGCGCCACCAAAAGTACTATCGATCGCAAGCAATTACCCAATCAGATTCTTTGCGTCGATACACTTGGGATGATATGTCCAAAGACATATTGAACCTGGCTTTAAGTAACTAATCGAGTTGGAGCTTAAACCAGTAATTTGGTGGCATTTAAGCAAAATTTTTCAAAATATATCTTTCAGACTAGGTTAATGAAACTAGGAATTGTTTGCGACTACTATGAAGAAAACTGGATGAGCATGGACATTTGTGCTCAGATGTTGGGCGATGGATTATTAAACATGAATCGGGAAATCCATCCCACCCAAATCCGCCCACAGTTCCAGTGGCGATTTCAATATCTGCATGCTGTCATGGGAAAAAGGCACAGTTTTAATGCCGATCGATTGATCAATCGGTACTGGGAATATCCCCGTTACTTGCGCTCGCATCATCAAGATTACGATCTATTCCATATTGCTGATCATTCTTATGCTCATCTTGCTCACACTTTACCGATCGATCGCACTGGGGTTTTTTGTCACGATCTCGACGCATTTCAAGCCATTATCAAGCCAGAGCAATATACCGGCAGTCGAATTTATCGGGAGCTGTCTAAACAAATTTTGAAAGGAATGCAGAAAGCGGGAATTGTGTTTTATACCACCAATGCCGTCCGCCAACAAATCGAACAATCCCAGCTGATCGATCCGGCTCGGCTAGTATCAGCACCCTTAGGAGTTTCGCCAGAATATCAGATCAGCCCGCTGCCAGACAACAAGGTCGCAGTAGAACTACAAAAAAAACTACAGGGGCAGCCTTATCTGATGCATGTGGGGAGCTGTATTTCGCGGAAGCGCATCGACGTGCTATTAAATGTTTTCGCCCAATTGCGCGATCGAATGCCAGAATTATTACTAGTCAAAGTCGGTGGAGAATGGAGCCAATCGCAGCGACAGCAAATTACCGATCTCCAGATTGGTGAGAAAATTTTCCACCTCACTAAAATACCAAATCAGACAGTTGCGGCTTTATACCAGCAGGCCGCACTGGTAATGATTACCAGTGAATTAGAAGGATTTGGACTGCCTGCGATCGAAGCCCTAGCCTGTGGTGCCATCGTGATGGCTAGTGATATCCCGGCTCTACGCGAGGTCGGTGGCGATGCTGTTATTTACTGCCCGGTAGGCGATATTGCTCGGTGGGTAGATAGCGCGCACCAGGCTCTACTACTACCAGATTCGACCCCCCTCTTAGCCCAACGATTAGCACAGGCTAGTCACTATAGTTGGGAGCAACATGCCAAATCGGTAATGACAGCCTATATTCGCCTCGCCGCAGCAATTTAAGAAAAGACTATGAGCATCAAAATTCTTTACCTCAGTCCATCTAGTCAGCTCGGCGGTGCTGAGCGCAGTTTAATTGATAATATTTTTGCACTTCGCCAACAGCTACCATTAGCAGAGCTATCAATTATTATTACTGCTGCGCATGGCGATCTGGCCAGTGAATTAGAAACATTAGGTGTCCAGGTATTTCTGGTGCCATTGCCAGCGCAAATCTCTAAATTAGGTGATAGCAGTTTTAAGTTGCAAAATATTATTGCTAATTTATGGCAGTTGTTGATAGCTAGTAGTGAGCTTTTCAAATACTGGCGCAATTTGCAGCAAATAATCAATAAAATTAATCCTGATCTGATTGATTCCAATGGCTTTAAAACTCATCTACTGGTGACTAGCCTGAATGTTTCCTGTCCGATCATTTGGCGGCTACGAGATTTTATTAGCTCTCGCTCATTGATGAAAAAACTGCTGGCACTAGTAAAAAACAAAGTTGCGCTAGCAATTGCTAATAGTGAAGCAACAAAAGATGATTGGCACAGTGTTTTTCCGCAACTACCAATCAAAGTTATTTACAATGTGGTTGACATTACCAGATTCACGCCCCTTCCGGACTCAAAACCAACAATGTCAATCGATCATGCTGACCTCATTAAGGTTGGTTTAGTTGCGACTTATGCCCGCTGGAAAGGTCAGGAAATCTTTCTACAGGCTATTGCCGATCTTGCCCAGCAGCAGCCCCTACTCATTACAAAAGCTAGATTTTATATTGTCGGCGGGGCGATCTACGAGACGGATCGATCGCAATACTCCCGCTCGGAATTAATTCAGCTAGCTCAGGATTTAAATATTGAAAATTGGGTAGAGTTTATCGACTTCCGTACTGATATTGAATCCATATATAATTCTTTGGATATTGTCGTTCATGCTAGTACTAAACCGGAACCTTTTGGGCGCACAATTGTGGAAGCGATGGCCTGTGAGAAAGCAGTAATTGTGGCTAATGCCGGGGGCGCAGCGGAATTATTCACCCCCAACCAAGATGCGATCGGCGTAGCACCCGGAAATCCGCAGGCTCTAGCTGAAGCAATTCGAGATTTAATCGCGTCGCCAGAGCAACGATTGGCAATCGGCCAAGCGGCACGAAAGACTGTAATCAAACGGTTTAATCGCGATCGACTGGGAGCAGAATTAGTATCTATGTATTCGAGTCTGATAGTATGTTAGAATAATCAACTAGTATGTTAGAATAATCAACTCAATAGGGGACTAAATCACCAAAAAATAGCCACTATTCAGGCACTGTCATAAATATTTCGCCTGCCAGTAATCATTAGAAAATAAAAACTATGTGTGGTATCGCAGGCATTCTGAATCATGATCAAGCTATCGAAAAAATTCGAGTAATGCAAACTTCTTTGCACCATCGGGGACCTGATGGTACCGGAATTTACCACAGCTCGCCGGATCGGACAACGGCTCTTGCCCATACTCGCTTGGCTATTCTTGATCTCAGTCCAGCCGGACATCAACCAATGTCCACACCAGATCGTCGTTACCACATCACTTTCAATGGTGAAATTTATAACTTTAGAGAATTGCGACAAACCTTACTCGCTCAGGGAGAAAAATTTCAGTCTCAGACTGATACTGAAGTTATTCTGAAACTTTATCAGCGAGAAGGAGCTAAATGCCTCGATCGATTGCGCGGCATGTTTGCCTTCGCGATTTGGGATGATCTGGAACAAACTTGTTTTCTGGCTCGCGATCCTTTAGGAATCAAACCTCTGTACTATTGGCGATCTGGCTCAACGCTGGTCTTTGCCTCAGAACTAAAAGCCATTTTAGCCACTCGGTTGGTTTCAGTTCAGATGAGTGCGATCGGACTATATGGTTATCTAACTTCTGGTTCGGTGCCCGAGCCGCACACGATTGTGGCAGGAATCCAATGTTTGCCTGCGGGTCATTGGTTAAGATGGCGAGCAGGAGAAGTTAAGCAGCAGCAATACTGGCAAATCCGCTTTGGCAACGAGCCTATATCCTCAGCCGATGCCAAAGACAAAGTTCGCGCCGCATTGTTTGATTCGATCGAACACCATTTTGTTAGTGATGTGCCGATTGGGATCTTTTTGAGTGGCGGCATTGATTCCACCGCCTTAGTAGCCCTAGCCCGGGCGACTCAATCTACCGATCTTCATACTTATTCAATTGCCTTTAACGAATCAGAATTAGATGAAGGCTCGCTCGCCCGTCAGACAGCCAAGCATTATGGCACTCAACACACTGAATTCTGCATTACAGCTAGCGATACTAAAGCAATGATTCCCAGGTTTCTGGCCTCTTTAGATCAGCCTACTTTTGATGGGTTTAATGTTTTTTGTGTTTCACAGTTAGCTAATGCCGATGGCAGTAAAGTGGTGCTATCAGGATTGGGCGGTGATGAAATGTTTGGGGGTTATAAATCTTTTCAACAGATCCCCCAGCTGGTACGCTGGAGTAGATCGATGAAGTCTCTGCGCCCGATTACCAGTAGAGTTGGCAGAGGCTTAGCGGAGTGGAGTTCCAACCCTCGATTTAAACGTTTAGGTGACTATTTAGAGCGCAAACCTACCACTACCAATGCTCACCACGCTGTCCGGGGAATTTTCTCTGATCGAGAAGCCCAAATTATTGCTGGTAAATATTTGCCGGAACAGGATCACTATAATTTTCAAGAAGCTGAGCTAAGCGGTAATTCCCCCTCCTTGGAGGATGAAGTTAGTACTTTAGAACTGAGTTTGTTTATGCGGAACCAACTATTGAGAGATAGTGATGTGATGAGTATGGCTTGGGGATTAGAATTACGGGTTCCTTTTGTCGATCGAGTGTTGTTGGAGTCGATCGCGACTATTCCCAGTAGTCTCCGTCTGGCTCGGGGCAAAGGGCTTTTAACTCAGGCTTTGCCAGAATTGCCGGAGTGGGTAGTTAATCAGCCAAAGCGAGGATTTACGTTTCCCTTTCAGCGGTGGTTTGATAGTGAACAGGAGGGGTATTTCTCTCATCTCGATCTGCCTGCCCAAGTTTCTTTAAGTCAATGGTATCGTCCTTGGAGTTTAATGATCCTGAACCACTGGTGGGCGCAAAATGTTTAAGCAATTATCCGGGATTAAGCTAAGTCAAAGATTTAACCTTCAAAAATCTGTTGAGCAGTCAACTGTAAGCTGGGGAAAGCTAGTGATTGAATGGTTTGATCTGTTCTAAATTGGGTGGCGATGTACTCACATTCTCGCAAATTATAAATTGTTAAGGTAGGTTGTTTTGGATAGCCAATAAACTTCCGACCGCCTAATCCAATATAGTCAACGATCCAATATTCTGGAATGCCTAGTGATTCATAGGCATCTACTTTTAGGGCGTAGTCATCGCTCCAGTTGGTGCTGGCAATTTCAATAATGAGTTGAATAGATGCACCGGCAGCGATTGTAGATTCTTTTTCCCATCTTGGTTCGGTTAAAATTGCTTCTTTTTTCAAGACGATTACATCTGGTTCATAACCAGATAGGTCATCAATTTTAACAATTGATTCTTTCGGAAGAAAGTATGGTAAGCCTAATTTTTTGGTCTCAAAGCCTAGTTCATTCATTAGGAAGCCTGCTATTTGGGAATATTTTCCTTTTGGCTTCGGCATGGTGACAATCATTCCATCGTGTAGTTCGTATTTCTGTTCGGATTCTTCGGGATGCCAATCAATAAATTGGTTGAAGTCGGTAATTCTGACTTGGGAGAGAGTGTTAGTCATATTTTTACTACGTTCTTGCTTCTCTGTAGATATAATTTTAACGTTTTCAAGTTGGTTATCGATCGATGGTAGATATTAGGGTGGGAATAGGAAAATAAGCTAAAGGAAAGGTACAATAGAGACGAAATCAGTTGGGAGCAGATCTAACTCTAACCTCCCGATAGCAAAGAAATTTAAAATCAAATAGTAAATGGTGGCACATCTTTAGTTACGATCGAGCCAGCAGCTACAGCACAGCCTTTACCTAAAGTAACACCACGAAAAATCATAGCCCTAATTCCTATAAAAAGTCTTCAATTACGACAGGGTCTCTCCTTCCCTTAAAATTACAACCAAGTAAATTATGATCTGCTGTCAATATACAAACTTCAGCAGAAATAGAAACATTATCTCCAACTTTTATTTCTCCACGAGGATCGAGGCAACAATTTTGATTCACAACGCTATTTTTGCCAACTTTGAAATCTTTCCAAGTGTCAAACCGTGCGCCCATAAAAATGTAACTATTTTTGCCTATATCAAACTTCATAACCAATTTATAGAAAAGTAGTCTTATAGTATGACTTCGAATATGAGTAATAACCCGGTTCGAGATTAAAAGCAAAAGATCGAATAAAAATAGTTTTATATATTAAAACCTTGTTAAAGACTAAAAGGGGATTTCAATTTCTTCAAAGTTATTTTCAGGATATTTAATGAATTCACTAATTTAGAGGTTATGAACCATCCAAATAGCTTATAAATTTTTTCAAACTTAGAATTTCCATCCGGTTTGAATTTTCGATCGTCGCATAACTTTTTATTGCTGTCATAACATCGATCAGCTGCGCCTGTTGCTCCCAGCATTAGATAACTCCTAGCAACTGAAAAATAATTACATGCTAGTGCATAACGATTTTTATTCGTCAGTAGTTCTTTTTCTTCTAGGGCTAGATAAAATTTGATTAAAGCTAATTCAACTGACTGAGGATAGTTGATACCTTGCCCATGAGAAGCCGTAGTTGCTCCATATATTCTATAAAAATAATGACACCCTGATTGATAACTAAATTTAAATCCAGCAAGTGCCGCTCTCATTGAAAAGTCATAGTCTTCAGCAATTTTCAAAGATTCATCAAATCCTACTACCTTCTCAAAAACTTCGCGTTTATAAATACAAGAACCGTGAATAATACTGTTGTAGGCAATAATATAATGCAATATATCGTCTGTAATCTGATGAGTCGTGTAGTCAGCTAACTCAATCGTGCCATCTGTTTGATGATACTGATAACACCAATCACCATAAACAACATCTGCATTTGATACTTCCAAAAATTCTAGTTGTTGTTTAACTTTGAATGAAGAAATATAGTCATCGGCATCTATAAATTGAATATACTTGCCTTTACTAAGTTTAATTCCCGCATTACGAGCAACACTTGGTCCACCATTTTCACAACTTATCCATCTAATTTTGTTCCCATACTCTTTTACTAATGTAAGACTATTATCGGTAGAACCGTCATCAACAATTATTACTTCGATCGAACTATATGTTTGAGATAAAGCACTGTCGATACATTTACTAATCCACTTTTCAGCATTGTAACAAGGGATAATTATGGAAACTAAGTCTGTCATATTACTAGTTGATAATTTCTATAAATTTGTTTTTCAAGGCTCCCATATAGAAACGAGAATAGATAAACGAAGGATTCTTTAAGAATAACTTCATCAAATTCCAAATTCCACTTAATCCTGGTTTTTTTGCAGAGTCTCGAACAGAAACTTGTATTGCTAACCGTTGTAAATATTGCTGAATAATTTTTTGCTCGTCGGGCGGAAAGCTTTCAACTAAAATAGGCAATGTTTTAATAATTTCTTTCTCAAAGAGATTCCACGCGGAAAATGTTTTTGCAGCTTCATGAAGCTTGGCAACTGATAGATAAAAGTCGGTCGTTACTAGCTTTCTCATCGATAAATCATTATTTAAGAGCAAGTTGAGGTACAAAGTATAGTCCATTATGTAATGAAGCTTTTCGTTTATTCCACCAGCAACTTTTAGAGCTTCGAGACTCAGAAAGGTCGAAGGCTGTGACATACCAACACCTCCTTGACAATGCGTGGCCAGCTTTAGAGGAGAGATAGATGGGTCTGGAATCCAACTACTAACTGCTTCCGCCGTAATCAGCTTACCAGATCCTACCAAAATAGTTGGATTTGTTTCATTCCAAATGGAAGCAACATTAGATAATGCAGACAGGCTCAAGATATCATCGGAATTCAACCAATTAAATATTTTCCCCGTCGCCTTCTTAATGCCTTTATTAATCGCATTACTTTGTCCACTGTCTGGTTCGCTCACCCAACAAGATAACCATTTTTCATACTTCTGAATAATCTGCGCAGAGTTATCCTTACTCCCTCCATCCATAATTATGTAGTCAAGATTTGGGTAACCTTGGAGTAATACCGATCGAATCGTTTCTTCGATGAAATGCCCATAGTTATAATTTGGAGTCACGATACTAATGCATGGCCATTGCGAACCATCTGTCATTAGCTCAGGTAATTGGGAACTTTCTTCAGTCCAAGGCCAACCTGTTTTACCTGGTGGGGATGGGGGTAGTTCACTAAGAATGGGGCAACGCATAATTAATTTAATTACTTCTAGATCGAGGATTATAGAGTAGTACTTATCGTTAATAAAAATTTGATGAACTAACTAATCATTAAAATCATTTAGTTTATTAAAGTGTGAATGTCACTAAATCAGTGGGTTTATCTTTATAATGACGACAAGTCATCAATAGTTTAAACATAATGAGCGTGATGGAAAAACGATCCATCGACTTTAATAAATTCTAGCTAGAATTGAAAAAAATGTAGTCCTTGGTTTATATACTGGCAACGTTATTCATGACCTGTACAGACTCCCATTGATGCTCCAATGGTAATAAATATCGAGAGCTAGCAGGAGCAAGTCCAGAATGATATACATCTTTAGAAAAGATCTCAATAATTCCACAGTCTAACTGTTGGTATAACCATTCAACGTTCGGAATAGCCAACCCAGCACCAATTAGATACCGTCCTGCTGAAAGACAAAATTTAGGGAAGATGCAATCAATAGAATTCATCCCTTCCTTAAACTCAGTCTTGAAGTTTGAATCCGGCTGAGTGGAACAATTCATCAAAACATTTCCTGATAAAGTAGAAACCCTCAATTCTACCGAGCCAGCATTAAGATCCATGTGACAATAAAATGAAATTCTGAATCTAACAGAATCCCAAGTACTTATATGTTTTTTAGGGGATGCATCTATCTCTAGAATTTCAATTTTTTCTATAAAGTAGCCCGAATCAGACATCGCAGGAAAAGGAATTATATTTCCCTGCATTCCAGTACTAAATTGAGTTAAGTATGTATTGGTAACGTCTTCAATTCTTCCTGAATCTCTAACTGAACCAGACTGGAGATAAAGACCCGATGAGCACAATCGCCGAATACTATCTATGTTATGACTAACAAACAAGACTGTTCTGCCACTAGAACTGATATTCTGCATCTTTCCCAGACACTTTTCCTGAAAACTCATATCGCCTACTGCCAACACCTCATCCACAATCAAAATTTCAGACTCCAAGTGCGCCGCCACCGCAAACGCTAACCGGACATACATCCCGCTACTATATCGCTTCACTGGCGTATCTAAGAATTTTTCCACTTCCGCAAACGCTACAATCTCATCAAACTTTTTCTTAATCTCCTCCCGCCCCATTCCCAAAATAGCCCCGTTCAGGAAAATATTCTCTCTCCCCGTCAGCTCTGGATGAAACCCTGTTCCCACCTCTAACAAACTCGCCACACGTCCTTTAATCTTAATCCGTCCTTCTGTCGGTTCCGTAATACGGCTCAAAATCTTCAGCAGAGTTGATTTCCCCGCCCCATTTCGCCCAATAATTCCAACCCGATCCCCTTGCTTGATCTCAAACGACACATCCTTCAGTGCCCAGAATTCTTCAGAGTTTGGGTCTACGACTTGAGGTTGACCACGTTGAAATGGCTTCAATAAACCCTTAGCACCATTGACAATCGAATCCCGTAATGTCGTGTAGCGTTCCTCACGCTGATGTCCAATAATATACTTTTTACTTAAATTTTCGGCCTTGATTACTATATCAGACATAAATTCTTATTCCATCACTCCATAAAATTCTCAATTTCCAGACCTAAATCACATCAGCAAATGTCCGTTCCATTTTACGAAAGTAGGCAACTCCTGTAATAAGCAGAATAAATACTAGCCCTAAAGATAGCGAGAAACCCGGCCAGTAAAGCTTTGACTCTCCCCCCAAAATTGACCAGCGAAATCCATCAATTACCCCTACCATCGGATTCAAGGAATAAAGAAACCGCCACTTTTCGGGAACGATACTACTGCTAAATCCTACCGGAGAAATATACAGCCCAAATTGAACGATAAAAGGCACAATATAGCGAAAATCTCGATATTTAACATTCAATGATGCCAGCCACAAGCCAGACCCAACCGAAGCCGCAAATGCTATCGCTATAAACACTGGCAACATCAAAATCCGCCAACTGGGAACATAGTTATACCAAGCCATCAATCCCAACAAGATTATCCCAGAAATCATGAAATCCACAAAACTCACGACCACAGAACTAGTTGGTACGATCAATCTCGGAAAATAGACCTTGGAAATCAAATTAGAGTTAGTAATCAGACTATTACTACATTCAGATAAAGAATTAGAAAAGAACTGCCAAGGCAACATCGCAGAAAAAACTAGAATCGGGTAAGGTACACCTTCTGATGGCAACTTAGCTAAATTTCCAAATACGATGGTGAATACCACCATCGTCAGGAATGGGCGAATCAATGCCCAGGCAACACCGATCACTGTCTGCTTATAGCGTACTAAGATGTCGCGCCACGCCAAAAAGTAAAATAAGTCACGGTATCGCCAGATATCTTTCCAATACTGTTTTTCGCTTCGTCCCGCTTCAATAATCAATTCAGGTCTAGAGTCGGTCTTTGGTACATTCATAATTTAGCTCTACTTTGTTTCCTTTATCTGAAAGATAAAATTAATACTAATTCAAGTCTAGTGGCGCATTAAGAGGATTATTCATTACAAAGCGATCAAATTTTAGCATTGCTAAATCAAAGTGCAAATAGATAATTAATTACCAACTATCGAGCAATATTTTGGACATTATTGGTTCAAGTTACATTACTTATTTTCAATTGTAACCCGCATTCTCTTCTTATCATTCTTGATATTTACATTTGAAGTAATATAGTCTGCCGATATATCTAGATCACTTTCTATTTTCCAACTTTCCGTCATCACCGCAATAATAAGCGCCGTATTTAGTAACCAAAACTCCATTCCTATTTGGGAAATAAAAATCGGGTAATTAAATGTAATCGAAATTGTACCCATATTATAGGCAAGTATGACCGCACTCAAAAAAGGTAACGTTCCCATTTGGGTTTTAAAAACTGTCTGAAATGCAAAATAGCATACCGATCCAATGGCGGCGCAATAAGCAATAATGAGGGGAATACCCCCATCCAGTAACCAGCCAGTCCATTGAATTTCTACCCAGATTGAACTAGTAAAAGGGTTGCCATTCTCACCAAAATAACTATTGATCATTCCCCACCGGCCTAATCCCGCACCGAAAGGGTATTGGGGTAAAAGTAAGTCAATCGTATTCTGTAGAAAATGCCCCCGATTTTGCTGATAAACATTGTCTGCACTTTCTTCAAACAAAGATAACGTTCGCTCACTGGTAGATTTACCACCGACAGCAATTGCCCAAGAAAAGGTGCCTAATATTAAAGGTTGAATAATTCCCATCAAGGCGAAAACACGTTTAAAATTTCTACTCAAAAGTAAGATCACCAGTAATGTTAATACACAAAAACAAGTATTGATTAGCATACTGCGGACTTGAGATAAATAAATACAGAAAAACCCCACAAAACTACTAGAAATCCCCAAGCCCATCAACCATTTATTCTTACCTTCTAAGAAAAAAGCTAGCCCTAAGAGTACCGTATAAAATCCAGCAACTGATGCGCCGCCAGGAGTGTCAGTTAATCCCATCGGACGATATACAGATAGTCCATTATCCAATGTAATTTTTAAGCTTTCTCCACCATATTTACTATTCTCAATTACCGATGATAGTTGAAATTGAAACTGTCCAGGAAAATAGATTTGAAGTAAACCAAATAATGAACTAATCGATTGAAAAAGCCAAAGCATTATAACTAAGTTGCGAAAACCGACGGCTGACAAGGGGAATCTACTGGCCCAGAACACCGGCCCTAAAATAGCTAAGTACATAGCAATCTGTCCCAAGCCCGCCGGAATAGTGTTGACCTGGGGATGTAAGCATAAAGAGATTAATAAAATCAAAAGAATACTATAGACTGGCCACTTAGCAGGATGTTCGATCCCTGGCTGGAAAATGGTAGCAACTACCAAACAAATACTCAGCCCAAAGGTGGCAATTCTGAATATGGTGCGAGCTGCCCCCAGTGCAGGAACAAGGGTGAGTAATTGTAAAATAAACTGGATCAGCAGAAAAGTATGTACCCAGTTCCATCTTTCAGATTGGTTATTCAGAAACATTAGCTTTACTCAAAACAATTCACATTAGTGATTGAAAACTTGATAACCCGATTTCTTGAAAGACATAAATGCATCGTTTGGATCGCAAGTTGCCAGATAGCTGTTTGGCAACCATGAAACAGAGTTAAGACAGGAAGGTGCAACTAGTTTCGGACCAAATAACTGTCTGTTAATTGATAAAACAGTGTAGCCTTTACTTTCCAGGAGATCAGAAACCGGGTCAGGATATAAATTGTGATTTTCAAACAAAATATGTCGAATCTTGTGGAGGCTCAGACAACGAGTCGCCCCTTCAAAAACAGCTAGTTCATGTCCTTCAACATCTACTTTCATCAAATCAACTGAATCATCATCAGATAAATAATCATCTATTTTCTGACACTGGATAGAGATTTTTTCAGTATCTTGATTCAATAACTTTGACGAATATCCCATAACTGGATCATCTAGATCACTGGAAGCAGAAAGCACCTGAGATAATCCCCGATTGGTTTCAAATTCGCTTGGTACTGACAACATTGCAGATCCAGTTTGATTGGATAAAGCAAGTTTTTCTAAAGTAACTTTTGTTTTGACTAGTTGAGATTTCCATCGATCAACATTAGTTTCTAAATCAAGATAGATATCAGGATGTGGTTCATAGGCTATTATTCGGCCAGAAGGGTCACTAAAACTTTCCAGTCGGGCAAGTGCAACAGAAGTCATATAACCAATATTGGCGCCAACATCTAAGAAAGTATTACCTGGTTTTAATAATCTCCAAATCGCCTCTGTCACACTAAGATCTATAATTCCAAGAGTAGACAGAATTTTACCATGTTCTTCATTAGGATCTGCTTTAATTGTCAGTCCCCAGGGCAACCTAAAATCGCCATCGATAGTTGCTCGATTTAAATCACTAAAATGTAATTCCTGCTTAATTCTCGAAAATAAATATTTGGGCTGATAAAGATACTCAGTTTTAAATAATCCAGCTAGGTTAGACATGCACTTTACTAATAAAAATTTTATTGTGAGTTTAAATTAAATCATGAAGTGGATGAAGTTTTGAGACAGTTGCCTTAAGTTTATGAAGTTGTCGTTGTGGATCGCACAATTCATGTGCTCTAGCCTTCGCCGCCACCTGCAACTCCCTACGATGAAAAGAATCCTTCACTAACTCTTGCAGAGCTATCGTTACTCCCATCACATCCCTCGGTGGTACAGCATAGCCACAATCTGATGTCACAATTTCACCACCACCACCAATCTTGACAGTCACCACTGGCAAACCAGCGTAAAAAGCTTCAACAAAAACGATCCCAAATGATTCTTCTCCCAAATTAGGCTGACAGAAAATATCACTAGCTGCTAACACCTGCGGGACATCATTTCTTTGCCCCAACCAACGCACACGTTTTTCCAATCCTAGCTCCTTTACCTGCTGCTCTAATTCTCTTAGATAAGATTGCTCACTTTCCCTTTGCACTCCACCAACGATCCAGCACTCCCAGTTAGGCAAATCCTTCATTAGTCCCAACGCAGAAATTAATATGGTATGCCCTTTCAAACGCTCTAAGCGAGAAACTTGAGTGATCACTACAGTCTCATCCGTAGTATTCAACTGCTGCCGAAGCTGACGTCGAACTTCTGGAGTTTGCTCGCACTGAGTATCAACAACTGGAGCGTAAATAACTTGACTTTTAGTACGAGGATAAAGCAAATGCAGATGCTGCTTAGTAAAATGACTATTGGCAATAACAAAATCTGGTTGCACCAACTTAGCCAGCCTCTCCAAAATACTTTGACCACTAGGAGTATCATGACACCAAAAAAACAACTTTTTCCCTAGTTGTTTCACTACCGAACCAAAAATAGCTTGCGGCCAACAAGCATGGCAAATAACTGCATCAATGGCTTCCGACTCAATTACTTTTCGCAACCTTGCTCTTGCTTTCAGCACCTGCCAAGGATAGCGTAGCTTAATTGCCCCCAGCTCATGAACCCTCACCCCCGTAACAATCAATTCCTGAGATAAACGTCCCGAAAAACACAAGGCAAATTGGTGATCCATTTCTGGGCATAGCTGCCGCTCTCGCGCCAAAGTAACTAAAAGAGTTTCAATTCCACCAAAAAGATTACCCGCATACACATGGAGAACTTTCATAATTGTTAGGTACCCACTGCTTCTTCAACTAGCTGAGCTTGTTGATCTGGAGATTTTTCATTGGCTAGCACCTGACTATAAATTTCCAAGCTGTGACGTGCCATCTTCTCATCCGTAAATTCCAAAACTCTACGTTGAGCACCTGCCGATAGACGGTCTCTCAAGCCCGGTTCTTCTAGCAGCCTTCTGGCCGCTGCGGCAAACTCCAGGGGATTGTTGCGCTCTACAGTCAAGCCCTCTAGCTCATGGCGACAAACCCAAGAAACACCACTACCCGGAATGTCACAGTTGATCGCTGGACAACCACTAGCCATCGCTTCTACTTGAACCATCCCAAAAGCCTCACTGCGGACATTCGACGGAAACCACAGAGCCGTTGCTGCGCGATAAGCCGCAATCAGCTCTTCTTCACTGGTCTTGCCTAACCAAATCACTCGATCAGCAACATTAAATTTACGGGCTGTTTTGTGGAGATCTTTCGCTAATTTACCAGTTCCGATAATCAACAACTTTCCAGGAACATGCTGTAAAGCTTCGATCGCTACATGGAAAGATTTATAGTACACTAAGCGCCCTACGGCTAACCATAAGACATCCCCATATTCTGATCTTAATTGCTGTGCTCGTTCCACGATCGGCGGTGAGGGGTTACTAAAGACAGAAGTATCAATCCCCAGGGGCAAGACTCCTAGGCGATTTTGGTATAAGCGCAGAAACTTGGAGCCGATCTGATAATTTGGACTGGTGGTTAAAGTGATTTCTGCTTGCCGATAAATAAAATGTTCGATCGGACGAAATAAATATTTGAGCAACTGCTGCCGAATAGCATCACTGTGGTGGGTGATTACCAAGTTACGGATCTTACCCATCATCGCCAAAGAAATCAACATGGTTGGATTAGGCGTATGGACATGAAAAATCGTATCAGGAAATTTAGAGAAATAACGAATATAAAAAATTAGGGATGGGCAGAAGTCCAGTTTCAAAAATGACACTAAGCGACGAACTTTGACTACCTGCACCCGATCAGCAACCTCGATTTTAGTCTTAGTTTGCTGTGATAATTTTAAGTCGTCATCAAAACTATTTACACATACGATACAAACCTCAGCACCTAATTCAGCTTGCTTGCGCGCTAAAGTTTCCACATGACTTTCCATTCCACCGTAAAGAGGAGAATGGTATTTGGCTAAATGAACTATTTTCATGGCTGATTCAGGGGAGGGGTAGTTTGAAAATCTATTTTTCGGCTTCAACAGCGATCAGTTTTTGATTCATTGTCGTCTCGAAAAAACTGCGGGTCTACTGCGATAGTAAGGATGGTACTTATTAGAATGCGTGCTTTTAACTCGGTTGATGACTAACCCTAAAATTGGTGTTTGAATTGGGGCAATAATTTCCATTGTTCGTTTGACGGCCTGCCATTGAGCAACATCCAAGCTCACAATATAAATTAGTCCATCCACTAGAGTTGTAATTAGATGGGTATCACTAACTCCAACAACTGGTGGGGTATCAAAAATTACATAATCATATTTTTTTTTCCATTGCTCAATTAGTCGGGGAAAATGGGGTGAATTAAGCAAGGCGATCGAGTTGACCGGTTGATGTCCAGATAATAGTACATCTAATTTTATTTGAGGACATTTTTTAATTAAATCTTCCCATTTATCGACCTTTAATAAGGCATCACTCAACCCAGCTTCATTAGCAAAATCTACAGACTGAAATAATTCTGAACCTTGGCATAAACTAGAAAGACTAGATCGATATAAATCTGCATCCACTAACAAGACACGATAGCCTAATTCAGCCAGAGTAACGCCAGTATGAAAGGTAATAGTTGACTTCCCTTCTTTTGGTAGTGATGAAGTAAAAGCCACAACTTTACCCATCTGGTTTTCTTCCCCATCAGTGGTCAGTCCAATACCCAAAGCCAGAGTTCTAATCGCTTCGACAAAATTCCAAGAAGAATAGTTGTTACTATCATTCTTAGTAGTTTGGAGAACGGTACTTCCCTTCGTCTGGATGTGGGCAAAACTATTTACTGTGGGAATGAGAGCCAATAGCGGTATTCCTAAAGTTGATTTTACGGTGTCTGGATCATCAACCCGATCATCAAATTGATTTAAACCAACGGCCGCCAACAGACCAACTAATAAACTACCCAGCGCACCCAATCCTAACCGTTGCGGTACATTAGGCGATATCGGTTCTTGGGGCAGCTTGGGGGGATCTAACAAATTCCAAGGGATCACCCGTTCAGCGCCAGTAATTTTCAAACCTTGTAATTTCTGGAGAAACGCAGTCATTTCTTGGGAGTAAATAGTGTACTGCCGCTGCAACTCAGTGTATTGTTTTTGCAGATTAGGCAGCTGAGCAATTTGGGACTCCACCCGTTCATAAATCTTGCGTAAGCCTTGCTCTTCCGACTCCTGAGAAGCCAAACTAGTTACGATTTCAGCTTGTTTATTAGCTAGATTCTGGGCTAGATTGTTACTGAAATTGGCAATTCCCCCATTAGTAAGCTCTTTATCTAAAACATTCCGTTTAAGCACCTGCTGCGCCCGATTTCTTAGTAATGACAGTACCTGATCACGTTTCTCCTTGAGGCCAATTGAGATCGGGTTATTGTCATTAAACCTGACAGTTTCCTGACTATACGATAGCTCTAGTTCATTTAACTTTTTAAATAGCTCTTGATAGGCAGCATCTTGAGTTAACATCGTCGTACTAAGCACATTGTCAGACTGCAAACCCACCTCTGTTAGATTTTTCTTAAGTTCCTCGTACTGTTGTTGAGTTTGCAGTCGTCGAACTTTCATCTCGTCTAGCTTATCAATAATTTGCTGACGGTAGGCTGTTAGAGATTGGCCAGAATTCTCAGGGTCAACAAATCCATATTGTCGCCGAAATTCTTCTAATTGTCTGGAGGATAATTCTAACCTTTTACGTGACTCAGGCAATTGCGACTCAATAAAATTGATCGAGTTATCAGTACGAACTTTTTTAGTTTTAATACTGTAATCAATATAAGTATTGCTCAAAGCAGTTAAAGTTGCTACCGCTCGCTCCGGCAGAGTATCAGTATAGCTAATAGATAAAATATTACTATTTTGCCCTGACACGATGCGCAGGTTTCCACTAACTTCATCCACAGATGGTTTCAATTCTTGATTGGGGATACCATCAATGGCTTGTTGAAGAATTTTTTCACTTTTTAATATCTGTAAAATAGTTTCAATCGTGGTTGCCCGACTGTCGGCACTAGTATCACCAGTACTTAAAGCTAATTTTTCAGCCATGCTGGAATTCTCTTGCAGCTCGATCTCAATTTGAATGTCTGATCGATAGATGCGCGGCTCTTTCCAAGTTTTATAGTAAATCCCAGCCATCATCAATGTACTTAATAAAAAGCTGACGTACCAGTACTTGCGCAGACTGATCAACAAAAATTCAAGATTTATTTTCTTGACTTGCCGCAGTTGATACAAGTCTTCACCTATACCTGTGATATCCCCTTTTGGAGACTTGATAGAATTAATACTAGATATTCGGGAGACATTATTGTTCATACTATGATGAAGTTATTCAAGTCTAGATATACTACTGCTAATTCTGTTATTTTTAACTCGATTTCACCACAAAATATCTGTAGCATATTAAATTCTCTATGTTTCAAGACAAAATCCTAAATGCTTTTGGCTGCTCACTCATTTGCCAAAGGTTAACCCTATTAGCAAGTATAATATATCACAGACTTTAATATTATTTAATACTGTTTGAAAAAGATAATTCTAGGTATCACTGGCCAGACAATTTCAAAGGATTACAAAGAATCTCTCCAAAAAAACTGAGGGGTACTAATCCGGCGAGTTTTTAGACATGTCTAGTTGGATCTGTAAATCTTGTAAAGAAGCATCTTGCAAGCTAGGCAGCACAATGTGAGCAGAGCCAACCAGATCAGCGGAGCCGAGTCCGATTGTCCACATCCCGGCAGCGATCGCGGCGGCAATTCCGGCCGGGGCATCTTCCACCACCACACAATGGGCAGGATCAATTTTTAATAAAGTAGCAGCGTATAAAAATATATCAGGGGCTGGTTTGGGGTGCTTGACGCTAGAGCCATCAGCAATTTCATCGATGCGATCGGCAATGCCTAGTTTCTCGATCACAGTGCGCGCATTCTTGCTGCCAGAGCCGATCGCGATTTTAATTCCGGATCGGCGGAGTTCATCTAATAGCTCTAGGACTCCGGGTAAAACATTGCGGGGGGTAATGGCTTGGATAGACTCCACGTAATAGCGATTTTTGCGCTCCATCATCTCCTGAAGCGATGATTCCGAATAATGCTGATCACCAACGATCAGCATTAGCGATGCTCTCCGCGCCACACCTAGCAATGCTTCATTGGCCTGACGATCGAAGGGCAGTCCGGCTTCGTCAGCCAGTCGCTGCCAAGCTCGGTAGTGAAATTCAGCAGTGTCTGTCAACACCCCGTCCAGGTCGAAAATAAAGCCCTGGATCTCTGGTGCTGGACAGAGTGTAGGCAATAGATCAAAGCTGTGCCAAGTGCCCCGCCAGTGTAGTTTGAATTTGAGGCGAGTCCAAGTAGCTGGTAGATGAGGAGTTGCCACCGGACCACTGTCCTTTAATTGAATGCCACCGAAGCCAAAAACTACCGCTTGCCAGATCCCCCCAGCAGCAGCGGCATGAATACCGTCTGCGGTGTTGCCACGAGTATCAGCCAGATCTACCAAGGCGGCCTGCATGAACTGCTGATAAGGATCTGCGGCACCCAAATCAGCGGCGAGAATCGCATGAATAGCTGGACCAAGCGATGATCCGTAGGTGATATCTGTCCGGGGAGCGTAGTAGTCCCAGTTCTTTTGTAATACATCATAGCTATAGGGAAAGGCTTGGGTACCCCGCATGAGATAGAGAAGCATCAAAACATCAGGTTGTTTGAGTACCTGATGATGATTCGTTTCATCAATCCCGAGAATAGCTTGCATCGACTGATCTCGAGGTTCATAGTCACTTAAGTTGATATCCTGAAGCTGAAAAAAGCCATCGAACTGCTCGATCAAGCCGGTTTCGGTATCGTAAAGAATGTGCATGTGGGCAATTGCTGTTTGCCAACGTAGTAGTTGCGCGGACGTAATTTGCAGCTCTTGCGCCATTTCCGCAGCCCGATCAGGGAATACTTGCTGTAACCACTCATAGACGACAATAGCTTTTTCTAGATGCCACTGCACCATCCGATTGGTGAACGCATTATTATCTACCTGTTCGTGGTATTCATCAGCTCCAATCACCCCGCATAGTTCATATCTTTCCTGCTGAGCATTCCACTCCAACCGACTCATCCAGAACAGGGCAGTATCTAAGATGATCTCGGCTCCGTAGTCGCGGAGCCAAATATCATCGCCGGTAGCTTGCCAGTATTGCCAGATGGCATAGGTAATATCAGCGCTAATATGAATTTCTCGATCGCGGCACCAGATGCGGACATCTTCGGCATATGGATCATTCGGCATTGACCAGCGGGGAGTCACTTCATCACCAGTGACGGCACTTTCCCAGGCAAACATGGCTCCCTGATATCCACTATGTCTTGCTTTGCGCCGGGCACCACCCAGGGTGTGATAACGATAGGTCAACAGGCTGCTAGCGATCGCTGGTTGGGTGAAGGTAAAAAAGGGCAAGATAAAAATTTCGGTATCCCAAAAGATATGACCCCGGTAGCCAAATCCTGATAGTGTTTTGGCGGGAACGCTAACCCGATTGTTATCTGGAGAGGCTCCGATGAAGAGTTGAAACAAGTTGTAGCGAACAGCTAACTGGGCTTGGCTATTGCCACCAATCTCGATATCGCTATGCTGCCAAACTTCCTGCCAAGCCTGTTGATGAGCAGCAAATAGCACCGGGTAAGATGGCAAGCTAGCCAATTTGTCCTGAGCGGCCTGCACTGGCATCTTCACCTCTTGAGAGGTGAACACTGTTACGATTTTTTCGACGCTGATGGTTTGCCCAGCCGTTGCACTAAAGGTGATCGATCGAGTGGGATAGCCAGGAGTATTAGTCACCTGCCAAGCTGTATCCATCCCAATCACCGCCATTTTGGCAGCCATTCCCAGTTCAATACGGGAACTACGGGTTCGCATCTGGAGCCAGATTCCCTGTTCGATTTGACCTTGATCAAGCCTTTCCCAGTGGTCAAAACCTTGGTTTTGGGGATAGCCATTGATGCTAGATTGCACCTCAATGGTGCCGTCAAAATCAACTGGTGTGATCTGGCAGCGCAATCCCAGCACCTGCCGATTGGCTAAGCTCGCAAACCGCTCAAACCGTAAATCTACAGTATGGCCAGTGGGGCTACGCCAGCGCACCGATCGATTCAGGACACCATGCTGCAAATCTAGTTGTCGTTCGTAGTGAATAATTTCGCCGCGATCGAGCCGAAACCTTTCACCATTGATGATTACTGCCAATGACAGCCAGTCCGGGCAATTGGCCAGCTCGGTATAGACTACTGGCACGTCATCATACACCCCATGAATGAGGGTAGCTGGCAACGCCTGTGGGTAGCCTTCTTCAAAGCTGCCCCGCGTCCCTAAATGACCGTTGCCAATCGTAAATACGGTTTCTCTAGCGTGCAACTGCTCCGGATCGAAGTGCGGTTCGATCAGCGTCCAGTCGGTGTAAATCAGATGATGAGAGCCTGGAGTATTCATTTTACAGTTGCAGATGTTCTGCTAGAATTTGCTCTGCGCGGGGTTTGTAGAGAAGGTAGAAGAGGGCTTCTAAGTAACTTTGCAGTGCGTCACGTCCATCCACATCAATGTAGTTCCAGAAGCTGTAAACTTTAGCGAGCAACAGAACTTGTTGGGCGTGAGCTGACCAATTGTATTGCTCTTGAATATGTTGAATGGCTCGCTCGGAAATCGTGTGCCAGTATTCGGGTTGGATTTCACATTGATGCAGAAAATTCAGGATTTTCTCCGCCGTGCTGTTGAAGTCGGTGGGATTGATATGAAAACCATTGATACCATCTTGAATAATTTCTAAAGCACCACCAAATTGAGTGGCAAAGGTGGGTAATCCCGAGACCATCGCTTCTAGAATCGTGCGGCCAAAGGCTTCAAATAGGGCAAAGTGAACAAAAATTCCCTGGCGAGCAGCGATCGATCGATAGACAGCACCAAGATCATGAGCAGGCAGTCGCACACCTAACCAGCGGATATGTCCTTGGAGACCATATTGGTCAATCAGGGTGTGGAGCTTAGTAATCTCGTTAGCTTCATTGGTGTTGATAGCATCTACTACTTCCAAAGCATTAGTAAGCAAAATCAGGTTACAGCGCGCTTGTAATTCTGGGCTGCGACCAAAACACTCCACCAGTCCGGTCAGGTTTTTGATGGCATCGATCGGCGCAACGGCCAGGATCGGACATTTTTCGGGTCGCTCTAAATAACCAGAAATATGCTCGTCTTCTTGCTCAAATATCAAAGACTGAAGGCGGGCAACCTCTTCTGCCGCTGGATTCTTAATCTGACTGTTAGCAAAGAATATTTGCTCATCTACACCGGGGGGCACCCGGTTGAACTTGGGGCTAAACAAATCAATGCCATCAATAACATGGTACAAATTGGGCATCGTAAAGCACTTATAGGATTCGTACTGACCGATGCTCTCTGATGTCCCCATAATTTCTTGATAGGACGATGTGATAATGAAGTCAGCAGCATTCATACTAATCAGATCAGCAGTAAACTGGGCTGAAAAATGATATTGCTTTTCTAAGTCTTGCCAATAGAGGTTGCTAAATAGATATTTCGGCTTTTCTAGTGAATGAGCAATGTTGCACTGGATGGCCTGGAGACGATGCGCTAGTAAAGAAGCAACCAAGTTGCCATCGCTATAGTTGCCAATAATTAGGTTTGGCCTGCCGCCCAATCTGGCTAGCAACTCCCGTTCGGCATCTACCGCAAAACTTTCGAGATAAGGCCAAATCTCAAACCGAGAAATCCAGTTCTGGGTAATAGCCGGATTAAACTCCTGAAAAGGTACCCTCAAAATCCAGGTATGGTCAGTGTCATCTACCTTTTCCCAGGGTAGCTCGCATTGGGTTTCGCCACAGTTCGGAATCAAGCGAGTCAGAATAACCACTTGCGGTTGAATGCCTAGCAAATCCAGACCAGATTGCTGAATGTCGGCGCGGAGTTGCTTTTCCAGACTCCGGGCTTGTTCCAACACATAAACAACCTGACTGCGGGTTTCTGGTCGTCCCAATACGCTTTCTTGACCCATCCAACCATGAATGGAAACCAGCACCACCCGAAAAACAGCTGGAACACGCGCCACAAAAGTTGCCAAAAGAGCCGGTTCGGGATCTTCGATCAAACGATTTAGTAGTTCTAAGGTTTCACGCGCCCGCCCCACCGTATTGCCCCAACCTGGCTCAAAACCTAGGGTTTGCAAATCGAGATGGACTTTTCCGTAGGGGTAATCCGCAGCATAATTGCCTAAAAACCGGAGAGACTGCTTAACTTGTTGGGCTAGCTCGATACCAGATTGAATGCGATCGTTAATCAGTAGCTGCACGCCCTCTTCTTCAAGCACGTGCAAGGCATTAAACAGAGCCTCGATCCAGTAGTGAAATTCGGTCAGCAGTTTGTTACACAGATAGTTGTTAAGAAAGGCTAAACCCTGGCCAATATTTCTAGGGTCGTCAATCAGTGGAGATCCTTGATTAAAAGGCTGAAAATCGATGTTAAGAATGTGGCGCTGATAGCGATCAACCTGGCGATCGCGCATATCGAGGAGTTCCGGCAGTGTCATCTCTAAACAGCTAGTCAGGTCAGGAGTGAGCCGCCACACCTGCTGACTGGCAATCCAGGGACGCAGCACTAACCAAATACTGTCCTCGGCCAAAATCATTTCATGGGTGTAGTGCATCAATCGGCTCAAAGAAGAGCTGTGATACGCGTGACCAGACTGCGGTAGACGGTGACAATAATCAGCGAATGTTTGTAGTATTTCATTACGCAGAAAGTAATGGCTACCAGAGATGCTCAAGGTGTCAATTAGCTGAGATAAAGCTTTTTTATCGTCGCTGTTTAAAACGGCTTGAATTAGTTTCTGCATAAGAATAGCGGTCAATACTGGAGCCGCAGGGTGATAAATGAGAAGTTAAGACCTGGCTGGCGATAGAAGTCGCAGTTCCCAACTATTTTAGAGACACCGCCGGATAGTTATTAGCCTCTCTAGCAACTTACCAGCTCAGTCTATAGATCTCTTTCTCTCCAGTGGATGAGTTCTTGGTTCACCATCGGTGTCAATAGAGAGAGAGCTACTGTGGTAGTGATTATAATTTGGCCTTGGTAGATGTTCTAGAAATCGAGAAAGTTGCCGACTTCACCACTTTTATCGGGAGAATGGTGCCACAATAGGAGGCAAATCGAAACATATATTCACAATGCCCAGATCGGCCTCCAATCCCGCAGAGAATACTCCTGGAAATTTGAGACTGGTTAAGCCATCCAGCTTAAGAAGCTCGCCACCTTCTGGATGGAGCAAGCTGTTGTTTGGACAGGAGCCAACCCCAGAACTGTTAGCCATCTTGATGGTTTATGCCGTGCAAGGAATTTTGGGTCTGGCTAAGCTGGCCGTTAGCTTTTTCCTGAAAGATCAGCTGGGGCTAACTCCAGCCGAGGTCGCTGCCCTGATGGGAGTAGCCGCCTTGCCGTGGGTAATTAAACCAATTTTCGGTTTTGTGTCGGATGGCTTACCCATCTTTGGCTATCGCCGTCGATCGTACCTAATTTTGTCAGGGTTGCTGGGATCGGCGGCTTGGATCAGCTTAGCTACGGTTGTTCATACGCCACTGGCGGCGACCTGCGCGATCGCTACGACTTCGCTGTCCGTAGCTTTTAGTGATGTTTTAGTCGATTCACTAATTGTGGAACGCGCCCGCGACGAATCTCTCAGTAATTCTGGTTCTTTACAGTCTTTGTGTTGGGCCGCTGCGGCTCTGGGTGGTTTATTGACGGCCTATGCCAGTGGCATCTTGTTGAGTAACTTTAGCCCCCAAGCGGTTTTTGCTGTGACTGCAATATTTCCGCTGTTGGTATCCGGGGTGGCCTTTCTAATCGATGAACAACCAGTAGTGGGCAAAGCATCGACGGGCTTGGCCGCCCAGCAACAGGTTAATCAGGTCTGGCAAGCGCTCAAACAAAAATCGATCTGGCTGCCATTGTTGTTTTTGTTTCTTTGGCAATGCACTCCCACTGGTGATTCCTCTTTCTTTTATTTTGCTACTAATGAATTGGGCTTTACCCCCGAATTCTTAGGCCGGATTCGGTTGGTAAGCAGTTTAGCGGCCTTGATCGGGGCGTGGATTTTTCATCGTTACCTCAAAGCTGTACCCTTCCGCACCATTTTTGGTTGGGCTACCGTAATTTCTTCGCTGTTTGGTCTCACCACTTTGCTGTTAGTTACCCACACCAATCGCACTTTGGGTATTGATGATCACTGGTTTAGTCTGGGCGATAGTCTGATTCTGACGGTAATGGGGCAGATTACCTTTATGCCGGTTTTGGTATTAGCAGCGCGACTGTGTCCCCCCGGCATTGAGGCCACCCTATTTGCCATTCTGATGTCGGTGTTTAATCTGGCTGGTTTAGTCTCCCAAGAAGGTGGTGCCCTGCTTACCCACTTTTTGGGCATTACCGAAAGCAACTTTGACCAATTATGGTTGCTGGTGACCATCACAAATTTGGGCGGGATGCTGCCTCTGATATTTTTGAAGTGGCTACCGGACAGTGATCCCCAAGCCACCATGCCTGCCATTCCGCCAGCTAGTGTGCTGGAGCACCAATCATCCTCATTGACTGGTTGCCAATCTTTTCCCACTATCCTGCCCGAATTAGTTCAACTGGACACTAACTCTAAAAATACCCCATGCTAAATCTCGACAAAACCGCCCCAGCATATGATCGATCTGCTTGGAGCGGCGGCTATCAATCCCAAAAAAATGAATATAGCTATCCGATCGATCAGATCACTGGCGAAATCCCTCAAAATTTAGCCGGTACACTGTTTCGGAATATTCCGGCCATGTTGGATATTAATGGCGTATCGGTAAGGCATCCCTTTGATGGGGACGGCATGATTTGTTCGATCGCTCTCCAAGATGGTCGAGCTTATTTTCGGAACCGCTATGTGCGCACAGCGGGCTATATAGCCGAGCAACAAGCTAATAAGTTCTTGTATCGGGGGGTGTTTGGAACAGCCAAGGCCGGGGGCTGGTTGGCCAATATTTTTGATGTTAAGCTCAAAAACATTGCTAATACCCAAGTGATTTATTGGGGCGGTAAGCTGTTGGCGTTGTGGGAAGCAGCCGAACCCCATCGCTTAAACCCCAAGAATTTGGAAACGATCGGACTCGATAATTTGGATGGTTTGCTGCCGTCTGGAGGGGCTTTTTCGGCGCATCCCCGAATTGACCCCGCTGGCAAAATGGTGAATTTTGGTCTGAAGACTGGATTATCTACCACTATCACAATCTATGAGTTCGATCGATCTGGCCAAGTCGAAAAACAATACGATCATGTTGTGCCGGGATTTGCCTTTATTCATGATTTTGCAATTACACCCAACTACTGCATCTTTTTCCAAAATCCGGTGGGTTTTAATCCACTGCCATTTTTACTGGGTCAGAAAGGCGCGGGGGAATGCGTGAAGTTTAATGCCGACCAGCCCACTAAGATTATTGTGGTGCCGCGCGATCGAACTACTGGCGAACAAGTCCGGATTTTGGAAACTAAAGCAGGCTTTGTTTTCCATCATGCCAATGCTTACGAGACCGACCAAGGGCTATCGATCGATTCTATTTGCTATGCTTCTTTCCCAACAGTAGCACCGCATCAAGATTTCCGCGAGATGGATTTCAATACCCTCGATCCTGGGCAACTGTGGCGTTTTCAGCTAGATTTTGAATCTGGCACCGTAGAGCAAGAGCTAATCGAACCACGCTGTTGCGAGTTCCCAACGGTGAATCCTGATCGAGTGGGTCAGGATTATCGCTATCTGTTTATGGGAGTGGCCGATTCCGATACTGGCAATGCGCCGCTGCAGGGCATTACCAAGATCGATTTATCGACCCAAGAGCGCCAGACTTGGACGGCAGCACCGACTGGCTTTGTCAGCGAACCAGTATTTATCGCCAAGCCCCAACCGCAAACAGAAGATGATGGCTGGTTAATTACGTTGGTGTATGAGAGCGATCGGCATGAAACGGATGTGGTGATTTTGGATGCGATCGATCTGAGTGTCGTGGCCAAGTTGCACCTAACCCATCACTTACCCTACGGTCTGCATGGTACCTGGACGGAGGAAATATTTATGCCCGCTACCCAAAATGGCTAAGATAGACAGCGAGGAGTTAATGATTCTTGACCGGAAATATGGAATTGTCTGATTTATCTGAAATATTTGGGAATATCTATGTGATCGGTTCGCCGCTGGCGTGGCAATTGGGATTAGCAATCGCAGCGGTGCTGGTGGCAGAAGTAGTGCGTGACTTGTATCATCTGGCCGGTCACTATTGGGCACCGTTACAAGCTGGACACGCCCTACACCATAAAGCTTACCGTCCCGACCTCAGCATTGTTAGCTTAGATTTATATCGGCAAGCCCAAAAGCACAATGATGTGCCAGAAGCGTTGGCCATGGTGGCAGTCACAGCACTGGTCGCGGCCTGGGGACAATACGCTGGACAGGGATTGGCCTTGTGGCTGGGTTGCTTATACTCTGCAAGTTTTTTGACTACCAGTGTGGCCAGATCGCAAGGCTGGTTATTAAAGACCGATTTAACTCACAAACCCGGTGATTTGATGACTTTGCCTGCCCAGTGGATGGTGAATCGTACTTATCATTGGCGGCATCATTTTGACTATGCCAATGCTTATTATTGCGGGACGTTTACGCTGATCGATAAAATCATGGGCACCAGTCTATCGCTGAAAGGTAAATCGGTAGCAGTGACTGGGGCTTCGGGCACTTTAGGTCGATCGCTAATTGCCAAGTTAGCCAGTAAGGGGGCACGGGTGGTTGCGCTCACCACTTCACCCCAGGCGCAGTTTGAGGATTTGGGGGCGAATATTGAAGTATTGCAGTGGCATTTGGGGGCGGAGCAAGAATTACGCGATCGATTGCAAAAAGTAGATATTTTAATTATCAATCACGGCTTGAATGTAAATAGCAATCGCGATCCAGTTTCCGTAGAACGCTCCTTTGAGGTGAATACTTTCTCGGCTTGGCGGTTGATGAATCTGTTTCTAGATACTGTGACAGAATCACGGCACAAAGCAATTAAGGAGTTGTGGATCAATACTTCCGAAGCCGAGGTGAATCCAGCGTTTAGCCCATTGTATGAATTATCAAAGCGCACCTTGGGCGAGCTAGTTACCCTGCGCCGCTTAGATGCACCCTGTGTGATTCGCAAGTTGGTTTTAGGACCATTCAAGAGCAATCTGAATCCAATCGGTGTGATGTCAGCGGACTGGGTGGCTGGGGCAATTATGGCGTTGGCACAGCGGGATGTCCGCAACATCATTGTGACCATTAATCCGCTGACATATATCTTTTTGCCAGTGGCAGAGGGATGCCGATCAATGTATTTCCGGCTATTTTCTAAACGCAAAAGCGATTACTAGATTCCATTTCGGTGGTTAAAAGCCACAAAAAACCTCCATAATGTCCCTAAGAACGTTACGTAGAGAAATAGTTAATGGACATTAAGACTACTGCAACCTCACTTTTAGAATGGCACGGTGATGGTTTAGCAATCGGCTTTTGGGAAGATAACGTCAATATTATCGGGGATCTCCTCACCCTCAACACCCAGTGGCAAGGCATCGTCCAAGAAATTATTGAGGAAGCCGAATTCAAAGGAATAGCCGCTAGCACCGTCGTGACCCGAATGGGCAACGGAGCCAACATCAAAAAACTAATCTTAGTAGGCTTAGGTAAAAACACCGCCCCCAGCACCGACCAATATCGACGTGCTGCTGCTGCGATCGCGCGTGTCGCCCAAAAAGAAAAGTGTGAAACCCTGGGCATTAGTTTGCCAGATAGTGCGGTCGCCGTTGATCTAATAGCTCAAACAGTCAGCGAAGGATTACTACTGGCCTTGCACGAAGACAAACGCTTCAAATCCGAGAAGTCTGATGATCAAGCCAGCACTCCCAAAAAACTGACCGAAGTCCAACTGCTAGGATTAGCTGGCCAAGAAGCTGCCATATCCAAAGCACAAGCTGTGGCTGCTGGTGTAATTCTGGCGCGGGAACTAGTAGCAGCTCCAGCCAACTACGTCACTCCCACCAGTATGGCTGAAACCGCCCAAACTATTGCCAAAAAATATGGGATGGAGCTGAAGATCTTAGAAAAAGCCGATTGCGAAAAACTGGGGATGGGCGCTTTTTTGTGTGTTTCCCAGGCTTCTGATATCCCGCCTAGGTTTATTCATCTTACTTATAAGCCAGCCGGAACTGCTCGGAAAAAATTGGCGATCGTCGGTAAAGGCGTGACGTTTGATTCCGGTGGCTTAAACATTAAAGGAGCTGGCATCGAAACCATGAAGATGGATATGGGTGGTGCCGCTGCCACCTTTGGAGCCGCTGAAGTAATTGGTCAGCTGCAACCAGATGTAGAAGTGCATTTCATTAGTGCCGTAGCTGAAAATATGATCAGCGGCAAAGCCATCCATCCGGGTGATATTGTGACGGCTTCCAATGGTAAGACGATCGAGATCAATAACACCGACGCGGAAGGAAGGCTAACGCTGGCTGATGCCTTGGTTTATGCTGAAAAACTGGGTGTGGATGCGATCGTTGATCTAGCCACCCTCACGGGCGCTTGTATTATTGCCTTGGGCGACGATATTTCTGGGTTGTGGAGTCCTCAACAGGAGTTAGCAGATGGTATTTTGGCCGCAGCGGCGGCAGCCGGGGAAAAATTTTGGCAAATGCCCCTAGACGACAAATACTTGGAGGGCATTAAGTCACCGATCGCTGATCTGAAAAATACTGGTCCGCGTGGTGGTGGTTCCATTACGGCGGCTTTGTTCCTGAAGCAATTTATTAAGGAAGTGCCCTGGGCACATTTAGATGTAGCTGGTCCAGTATGGAGTGATAAGGAAAACGGGGTCAATAACGCTGGTGCTACTGGCCATCCGGTACGGACTTTGGTGAACTGGGTGTTGAGCTAAGACCTGCCATCACCCCAGCCCGGATCGGACTAGAGGGTTGGGGTGATGCCGCTCATATTGAGAAAGCCAGCATTTTGCTTTTTTGTCGGGCTAGGATTCCTCTGCTTTTAGTTCAATTTCTGAGGCATTTTCTAATAAAAACAATCTGGCCAATCGATCGTAGGTGCCAGCGCCAAAATACATGGGATGGGCGTGGGAACGGCTGTAGACCCACACCACACTACCTTGCTCCGCAATCCGAATGTCTTGCAAAAAGCTGCGACACTGGGGGCGCAGCTTATTTCCAGCGGCTAGGGCATCCGTCCACCTGTCGAATGATTCGTCAAAACCCTTGGTAACGACTCTAAACATTAACTGTAGCGCTCCTCTGTCCAGGGTTCGCCCCGTTTGTGATAGCCATTCTTTTCCCAAAATCCCGATTGCTCTCGATCGATAAACTCAATGCCGCTAATCCACTTGGCGCTTTTCCAGGCATACAAGTGCGGCACCATCGTACGCATCGGACCGCCATGCTCTTTCGGCAGTGGCTCACCATTTAGCTCATAGGCGAAAAAGTTTTCATCCCGCAAAAAATCTGACAGGGGTAAATTGGTAGTGTAGCCACCATAGCAATGCTCCATTACATGGACAGCGGCGGGATCTAGATCACCCACCAATTTCATTACATCCACGATCTTGAAGCCCTTCCAGGTCACATCCAGCTTTGACCAACGGGTTACGCAGTGAAAATCTACCGTGAATTCATGCTGCGGCAGCTTCATCACATCTTCCCAGGTCAAGGTGAGCGGCTGAGGAACTAGTCCCCAGACTTTGAGGTTCCACTCTTTGCGGGTAACGTCTGGAGTTTGACCATAGGTCATAATCGGGAAGCCATTGGTCAGATATTGACCAGGCGGCACACGATTACTTTCTTCGGGTTGAGGTTTGTGGAGAAACTTACCAAGCATGGGTGATGGATATGAGCTTTGGACTCTCACTAGTCTAGCAAGCTTGCTTAGGATATTTTGTTTAGACTATAGAAAAACATCACTCCGATCATAAGGTTATGGCAACTACTACACTTGGCCGTACGGACATTCTCGTGACACCACTTGGCTTTGGCACTTGGGCATGGGGGGATAGTATATTTTGGCGCTATGGCAAGGATTATGGCGAAGCTGAACTGCGCCAAGCTTTCCAGGCAGCCGTAAATAAAGGCATCACTTTTTTTGATACGGCGGAAATCTACGGCTGGGGCAAGTCCGAGGAATTACTGGGGAAATTTGTGAAAGAGGCGCAGGTTTCAACCCAAATTGCGACCAAGTATATGCCGGTACCCTGGCGCTGGCGATCGGAAGATGTCGCTGATGCGGTGACAGCTAGCCTAAAAAGATTACAAATGCCTTCGATCGATCTCTATCAAATTCACTGGCCGTTCACGTTGCTACTCAGTCAAGAATCTTTAATGAATGCCCTAGCTGATGAAGTGCAGCAAGGTCGGGTAAAAACGGTAGGGGTAAGCAATTACAGTGCAGCCCAAATGCACGAAGCACAGAAATTGCTGGCCCGGCGCGGGGTGCCATTGGCAGTGAATCAGATGCGCTATTCGCTGATTACACGAGAGATTGAAACTAATGGGGTGTTAGCAGCGGCACAAGAACTGGGGGTGACGATTTTGGCCTATAGTCCCTTAGCGCAAGGATTGCTCACGGGTAAATATGATGGTAGCAATGTGCCGACCGGGGCGCGGAGTTGGGATAAGCGCTTTCAGGCTGGTGGGTTGGCGAAGTTGCAGCCAGTGCTGAATCAGTTAAAGGAGCTGGGGCAAAAATATGACAAAACTGCGGCACAGGTGGCTTTGAATTGGTTAATTGCTCAGCCGGGGGTGATTCCGATTCCGGGGATTAAGAGTGCGGCGCAAGTGGAGCAGAATGCCGGGGCTTTGGGGTGGGAGTTGACGGCGGCAGAAGTTATGGAGCTAAGATTGATCGCTAATTAATAATTAGTGGTTAAATAGCAGATTTTTCCGGTAAGGTCAAACCCCCAGACAACAAGCCTGCAAGCACAGCCAAAAGTCGGCAGCCTCAGACTCCACCCGAGCGAAGCAGGTTATTATGAAAGCTGTCTGAAAATACGTTGTAACCGCTACTTCCAGACTCTGGAGCAATCCTTAAAATCCCAAAATCCTCAGATTCACCAACATCATGGCCAAAACCAACCTGGAATTTTTAGCAGATAACGATCCTGCCATTGCTAAATTGATTGGCTCAGAACTAGGTCGCCAGCGCGATCACCTAGAGCTGATCGCCAGTGAGAACTTCACTTCCGCCGCAGTCATGGCCGCCCAGGGTTCTGTCCTCACCAACAAGTATGCCGAAGGACTCCCCGGCAAACGCTACTATGGCGGCTGCGAATTTATCGATGAGATCGAACAAATTGCGATCGATCGAGCCAAAAAACTATTTGGAGCAGCAGCAGCTAACGTTCAACCCCACGCTGGTGCTCAGGCCAATCTGGCCGTATTTTTAACCCTACTGCAACCAGGCGACAAAATCATGGGGATGGACTTATCTCATGGTGGTCACTTGACCCACGGTTCACCAGTCAATATCTCAGGATTATGGTTCGACAAAGCTTTCTATGGTGTTAGCCCAGCAACCGAGCAGCTCGATTACGACCTGATCCGGGACTTAGCTCTCAAACATCGCCCCAAGATGTTGATCTGTGGCTATTCAGCCTACTCTCGAATTATTGACTTCCCTAAATTCCGTGCCATTGCCGACGAAATCGGTGCTTATTTGATGGCCGATATTGCACACATTGCTGGCTTAGTTGCCACTGGTCATCATCCTAGTCCGATCGAGTACTGTGATGTGGTAACAACAACAACTCACAAAACCCTACGTGGTCCCCGCGGTGGTTTGATTTTGACCCGTGATGCCGAGCTGGGCAAAAGACTGGATAAATCGGTCTTTCCTGGTACCCAAGGCGGTCCACTAGAACATGTGATTGCAGCCAAAGCAGTAGCTTTTGGCGAAGCTCTACGGCCAGAGTTTAAGACTTACTGCGGTAACGTGATCGCCAACTCCCAGGCGATGGCCACTCAACTGCAAGCACGCGGCTTAAAGATCGTTTCGGGCGGCACCGATAATCATTTGATGCTGGTGGATCTGCAATCGATCGAAATGACTGGGAAAGAAGCCGATCGGCTAGTCGGCGAAGTCAACATTACCGCCAACAAAAACACCGTGCCTTTCGATCCAGCCTCGCCCTTCGTGACCAGTGGTTTGCGCTTGGGTTCCCCAGCCATGACCAGTCGCGGCATGGGCACCGCCGAGTTCACCGAGATTGCCAATATCATTGCCGATCGATTGTTGAATCCTCAGGATGAAGCGGTAGCGACCAAATGTTTAGAGCGGGTATCAGCTCTGTGCCAACGCTTTCCTCTTTATCCTCATTTGACTATGCCCACACCAGCTATGGTTTAGCAGCAGTTTTTGTGATCAGAGCTAGAGGCGCAAAAGCGCCTCTTTTTAACAATTTGATCAACTCAGATATCCCCCATCTTGATGACAGGCAAAAGATCCCAGCCCTCCAAACGAAAATCAGCAGCAGCGCGTCAAGCCATCGCCGCCCAATTACGGCGCGAACGGCAACGAGTAGAATTATTTACAGAAGTTACTTTTAAGATTCGTCAGTCATTGCAGTTAAAAGAAATCCTCCGCACAACTGTCACCGAAGTGCAACGGATTTTGCAAGCCGATCGAGTGTTAATTTATCAGGTGCTATCGGATGGAACCGGAAAACCGATTAGCGAAGCTGTTTTACCACCGTATCAGGCAATTTTAGGGATGGAATTCCCAGAAGAAGTCTTTCCAGTCGAGTATCAGCAACTCTATGCCCAAGGAAGAGTGCGAGCCGTCGCCGATGTTCAGGATCCAGCAGCGGCAGTCGCCGATTGTTTAATAGAATTTGTCGAACAATTTGGCGTGAAGGCGAAATTGATCGTCCCGATTTTACACAGTGCTAACGTCCATCCTCCCCGTTCGGCTCCTCCCACCAACGTGCTCTGGGGGTTATTGATTGCCCATCAGTGCGATCAACCTCGCCAGTGGGTCGATTTCGAGCTAGAACTAATGCAGCAGCTCGCTGACCAAATCAGTATCGCCCTAGCTCAAGGCGAATTGTGGGAGCATTTAGAAGAAATTGTGGCCGAGCGTACCGCCGAACTTCAAGCCGCCAATACTAGCTTGCAACAGGAAATCAACGAACGCACCCAAGTGGAATCGGCTCTGCGTCAGAGTGAAGAGCAATTACGACTCATTACCAACGCCCTGCCCGTATTAATCGCTTACATTGACGATCAAGAGTGTTATCAATTTAACAACCAAGCCTATGCCGATTGGTTAGGAAAATCGCCTCGAAAAATTCACGGCTCCCCCATGCACCAAGTATGGGGAAAAGATGACTATCAACGCATCCAACCCCACGTTAAAGCCGCTCTCGCCGGGCAAATAGTCACCTACGAGAATGAAATTCACCTTCAAGATGGCAGTACCCGATCGGTAAGTGTTACATATATTCCTCATGTCGATAGCGCCGATCGAGTGAGTGGTTTTTTTGCCCTCACCAGTGATATCAGCGATCGAAAAGCGATCGAACGAATGAAAGATGAATTTATTTCCGTCGTCAGTCATGAACTCAGAACCCCGCTCACTTCTTTGCACAGTGCCTTAAAAATTCTCTCCACTGGCCGGTTGGGAGTTCTCCCCGCC
>JAYUSR010000088.1:0-2160 GCA_043755575.1 Synechococcales cyanobacterium | reverse complement strand
ATCGTTGGCTAGCAGATAAACGCCGCCAGTTATCAACAAAACTGGTAACAGCCAAGACATTGCCGATAAAACACTTGCCCACCAATGTGGCCAGTCAGTGCTGACTTGGCCCAGGGCACGAAGCTGACAGACCTGCTGATCATAAAATCCACTATTACCATTACTGACTTTAATACTCTCCAAAACACAATAGGTTTGTGAACTGCGACTAGCTCCAGGCAGTGGATCTGTTGGTAATTGCAATATAAAGGTGAATAACAGCAAAATTTGGCCACCGATCGATAGCCCAGCAGCTAACAATATATTTCTAAATGTGGCTCTACCTTTCAATTCTCTGAATAGCTGAGCATTCCAATTACCCGCTCGATCGATCAATTTGTCTACGTTCCACATGGTTTTTTCCTGGCTGTTTCCTACGGTATGAATTCTACGAAGCTTGCTGGTGCCCCAGTTTTAAGAAGATAGTCTCCAAATCTTCTTGGGTACAGTAAAAGTCTTTCAGGGGCAGACCTTTGTTAATGAGATGGCGCAGTAAGTCGGCGGCTTCTAGTTCATTTCCTTGAAAAAACACCTTGACTTGCTTGGTACCAGGAACAATCTCTAGATCTTCTACCAACGAATTGCCGCGTAGCTCGGCGGTCAGCGTCTCGACATCGCCCAAGCTGGTGATCAAAATTTGCTGCCGCCCCATTTTTTGATAGAGCGAATCGAGGCTACAGCTCTCTACCAAATAGCCCAGTTCCATGATCCCCACCGAGCTACAGAGTTCGGCCAGATCACTCAATACATGAGAAGAAATTAGTACCGTCATGCCCGCTTCTTGCAGGACTTTCACAATCTGCCGAAATTGCACCCGCGCGATCGGATCTAGTCCGGATACTGGCTCATCTAGTAGTAGTAATAATGGTTCATGAATAATCGTTCTGGCTAGACTAAGCCGCTGCTTCATCCCCCGCGACAAACCAGCAATCTTACTGTTTCGCTTGGTGTGGAGCTGCACCAAATCCAGCACATCATAAAGGCGCTGGCTACGTTTGGACCTATCGATCCGGTAGAGCCGCGCAAAGTAATCGAGATAGTCCCAGACCGTCAGGTCATCGTAGAGCGGAAAATCGTCCGGCAAGTAGCCGAGCAGTCTTTTGAGCTGAGCATTGCTTTGATCCCGCCGCAGCCGATCGCCATTGATATATATTTCGCCAGTACTGGGTTCTTCCGCTGCCGCTAGCATCCGCATCAAAGTCGTCTTACCCGCTCCGTTCGGTCCAATTAACCCATATACTTCACCCGCTGCAATTTGCAGCTCTACGCCATTGACAGCAATGTGTCGCTCAAACTGTTTAGTCAAGCCTTCGGTCCGAATCGCCAGTTCTGTCGCCATGAGGTGAAAATAATTGAATTGTTGAATGTTAACGGTAGAGGCAGTAGTCAGTTGCTCTGTTTCAATTTTGGAACAGACAACAGAATTTTGGTGCTGTCCATGTGACAATATTTTTTTCGTCACTGCTCTTGGTCAACTTCAATGTCAACCTGAAGCATTACGGAAAATTGACAGCTACTCTTGATGTCTTAACATGCCCCAACTTCAGCCAATAATTAGCAATTGATTGCAAACTTTACGCGGCTAGATTCTATCTGGAAAAGACAACTGGTCAAGAACCCTCTGTTGTATAGATTCGTAACTATTCAGCTGCTTTCGCTATTAGTTGCGAAATAATAAGACTATGAGAAATCTAGTTACAATCTAACTTGCTCTCATGGCTAAAGTGATGATTCAGACTATTTTTAGGAGCATTGATTATGTTCAACAAAATCTTAGTGGCTTTAGATGACACCGCCATGTCTGCGCGGATACTAGAAGAGGCACTAGCTCTGGCAAAGCAGCTCAATGCCCATCTAATGCTTTTACATGTGCTCTCGCCGGTAGATCCTCATCATTTTGGTGTTCAGTCTGGCGGCATTGGGATTGAAGGGTTCTATCCAATTTTGAATGAGCAGGCCGTCAATCAATATATGAAAGAATGGCGAGCTTATGAAGAACAGGGCATCGCTCAGCTGCAAGGCTACGCGCGCAGCGCTGCTACTGATGGAATCACTGTAGAATTTACCCAAAATGTCGGCGATCCGGGTCAAACGATTTGTAAAGTTTCTGAAACTTGGGGC
>JAYUSR010000087.1:0-21021 GCA_043755575.1 Synechococcales cyanobacterium | reverse complement strand
GATTCCACAACCGTGAAGTTGCTTCTTCGATTTTATTTAACGAGGACTTTATGGTTTTATTCTTAAATTCTTTCAGACTATATAGTTTTCTAGGTTCAACCATGCTTGAAATTTGGCTCCCGCTGCGGCTTTAAGGCCGTTTTGTTTGCTTGTGTTTTTCAGCACAGAAGTATCAATGTACAGGTTGCAAATGTGATTGTCAACACTTTTTTGAAATTTGTTTTGAAATTTATTCGAGATTTTGCCTTGATTTGTTTCAGAGAGCTGAATACGTCGTTAAAATATTTCTTTCGTCAGCTAAGGATATTTTTATGGCAAAAGCCTGAAGCCTTGCTGGGACTCAGATTTTTTTGATCGATTAAGTGGAGCAAAGTTCTTTCTCACTATCTTCTGTTTCTAGCTGCTGGGAAGCGCCATGGTTGTGGAGATGGGTGTATCGATCAGCAATCGCGTTCAATATCTCTGGCAAATCCTGAGGGTCGGCTTTATCGATGAGTTGCTGCCAGCCAAAGTGACCCAGGCTATTCATGACAAAAACAGCTTCTTGAATATCTGTAGGGCTAGCGCTGCCAACTAACTCTTTGATACTTGTATATCTACCAAGTTGCAGTAGTTCATCCCAATAGGCCGTTCTGAAGTCCTGTGGCATCGAACCTATAAGAAGCAGAAATTTAGAAGCCGATATATCTGTTTCGCCTGAGAGAAAGCGGCTAATCATGCTGCTATCTAGCCCACTCCAGGAACATATCGCAGTATTTCTGTAACGAAACCGATCATTAACTGCATTGAATATTTCTACTTGTCTAGAAATTTCAGCCATTTTTTTCATTAGTTGAGGTCTTAACGAAATTATCAGCGTTGCTGTATATTTACAAATAAGCTTTCTTTTTTTTACAGAGAGAAGTAGAAAGCTGCTCAAAACTATGTTTAGTAATTTCAAGCATATAAAATACAATGTCTATCATTAAAACAAAAATCCAGGGAAAGTTCTACGCCTTGAGGAACGATGAATGGGTTGCACTCACACAGATGCTGACTCACTCCGAGCTAATTGTGCTCTATCAGATCCGCACGATCGATCCATTTGGCGACAGATTTCAGGAGACTTCGACAAAATCGATTGCCGAGACACTGAGAATCAGTCAAAGAACAGTTCAGCGATCAATCCTCAAACTTTCTAGCCTTCAGCTCATCGAAACTGAGATTGAAGAATCAAGTTTTCGGGTGCGGAGTAAGAATGAGTAGGGTCTCACATTGACAAGGGTTAAAGCTCTCGTGTCGTTCCCAAAAGAAGTCTCTAAGAGTATAATATCTTAATAGTATCAAGATATTATACTCTTAGAGACTATTATGTTGATGATCTCTAAATATCAAAGGATTATATGACTTGCTGAAGATCGCAATTTTTAACTTTAAGGGCGGAACAGGTAAGAGTACAACCGCTTTGAACTTGGGGGTAGCATTAGCCAAAGCGCAGCAAAAAACTTTGCTGATCGATTTGGATGGTCAGCGTACTTTGTCTTTTGGACTGGGCGTAGATGGTAAAAAGCCGTCGGCTTTGGATTGGCTAATGGGGAAGGGGGCATCGCTCACCCCCCTAGAATCGACAGTCAAAAACCTGTTCGTGCTACCGGGTGATTTGGGGATGTTTCAGCTGATGGCTGATCGAGATATCTTCACTCCATCACTAGATAGCTTAATACCATCAGGGTTTAATATTGTCTTGATGGATTGCCCGCCTGGGCTAGGTGTAGCTGCTGTGCAAGCAATCTTGGCTAGCGATCGAGTCCTTTTGCCTACACTTTGTGAACCGGCAGCGTTGAAAGGAATGTCTGAGGCAGTGTCTTTAATTAGAGGAGAACGAAAGCAGATGCCGATCGAGGTGCTGCGAACGCGCTACCGCAGTCGATTGGTGCTAACACGGGAGTCGGACGATCTGCTGATTGATGCAGCGGCAGATTTAGGCTACTGGCTGCTACATTCAACGATTCCAGAGAATGTCCAAATTGCCGAAAGCATTGCTCAACAGCAGCCGATTTTGGCCTATGCGCCGAAGTCGGTGGGGGGCAAAGCTTATCTGTCAGTGGCTAAAGAATGTATGAAACTATGGGAGATTAAATAATGAGTCCGGCAAAAAGAATGGGTGGGATGAGTAAGTTAAGTGATTTTGGCCGGTCTCAAGACGCGGTAGCGGCGATAGAGGTTGAAGAATTAGCATCCATCAAAACAGTGAAGAAGACATCAGCGCAGGCTGTTAAATCTGAACCTGAAAAGTCAGTATCGGTAAATATTAAAGTACCTAGTTCGCAGCAAAAATGGTTGGCAGATACGGCGCAGCAAGTACGGGGCAATAATGATGTGGCGGTGGCGGCTGCCGATCGGGTTTTTCCGCAGCACTTGATTCAGGTAGCGATCGATCTCCTTAAAGCGCAGGGAATTGATTGGACGGAGGTGAAGAATGTGACGGAGTTACGGGACTCTTTAAATATTTAATACCTTGATACTTTAATGAGTTAAAGATCTAATGGTCACATAGTAAATGTAAGCCAGTTAGGATCGAGGAAAAAATGTTGTATTTAACTCTGGGGCTACTATGAATCAAGCTGATGCTGTGAAATGTACCGTGGTCGGAAGAGTGGAGACGGTTGGTAATAATCGGCAGTTTGTATTCGACCTTGATGGAACAGCTTTACCTTTTGGCATCAGCGGTCAAGATATTAATCCGCCCTGGCCAGCGGCAATTCAGACCAATCAGCAATGGTCAGTGATTCCAAAGATTGATAGCCAGGGTCAGATCATTAGCCTCAAAGGTTGGCACTATCAAACAATTGATCCAGAGATATCTGTTGAACGATGGCATTTCATTGGACAGGTTCAGCAAGTCAGTAAAAAACATGGTCGCATATTCTTGGCTACAGAATTTCAGCATCCCAAACCCCAAAAAACAGTTCTCACTTTTACTACTACTGACATCGAAAAATTTAGTCCTAATGATATTTGGCAGATTACCGCCCAGCGCCAAAACAATATTTTGATGATTGTTGGCGGCAAAAACCTCAGTCATCCCAACGAAAAACAGGCTGTAAAAATAGTTCTTAGCTCTAGACCTACGATGACGACAGGCTCACAAAAACGATCGGCCAAAGATCCTGACGAGCAAGCAGCTTGGGAAATTGTAGACGAATCGGCGGTGCCAGCAGATTGGGAAATCCAAAAACCAGTGTGGCGATCGCAGTCTCAACAGCCCTATTGGGAGTTTGCAACTCTTCAAGATGGCCGGAGTGTTGGAAAACTGAAGGTGTCGATCGATCCACCTCACTGTGAAATTATTGAATTTGTCATGCCGGTGCCCAGAGAAATCAGCCCGGAAACAGCGCAGCGGTTGAATATTACGCCCTTGGGAGCCGCTCGATCGATCGGTGCTTCCTGCTTTCGAGTATTAATTGGCCCTTATGAAGTGGTGATGGATACGGGGACTCGTCCGAAAGGCTCCGACCCTCTGCCTTCTTTTGAGTATTTAGAAAACCCCGACCTATTACTGATCACCCACGCTCATCAGGATCATATTGGTGGCTTACCAGTTTTTCACCGCCTGTTTCCGGCTACCCCCATGTTTTGTAGTGCCGGTACCTATGAAATCGCCCAAATCATGCTCCAGGATGGACTGAAAGTTCAAGAGCGTAATGAAGATATGGAGGCGCTGTTTAATGCTGATGAACTGGACAGGTCGCTATTTAATTTGCAAATTACGCCCAGCCAAGAGTTTGAGCCTTTGCCAGGGTTACTAGTCAGGATGATTCCAGCGGGGCATATCGTGGGAGCAATGTGTATTCATATGCAATATGGCGATCGCTCTCTAATATATACCGGCGATTACAGCCTGACTAATAGCAACACCACCAAAGGATTACGGCTAGAAGACTTACCCACCGCTGATATTTTGATCACCGAGGGCACTTATGGCAATATCAATCATCCAGCACGAAAAGAGCAAGAACGGGGCTTGGTGGAATCGGTAGTAGAAGTCATTAAGAATGGCGGCAACGTCTTGATTCCAGCCTTTGCGTTGGGACGCGCTCAAGAAATTATTTTGATGCTAAAACGCCATGCTCTGATGCAGGGAATAAAAGCACCTATATATATAGATGGCTTAGTCAGAAAAGTGACGGATACTTTCCAAGAACATTTAGAGTTTTTGCCCGAGAGTGTTCAGAATTACGCTAAAACTCAGTCGGCCTTTTTTAGCAATACCTCTAGCCCACCAGTGATATCGATCGAACATCCCCGCGAGCGACCATTAGCGATGGCTAAGCCTTCGATCATTATTGCTTCGTCTGGAATGCTGAAAGGTGGTCCCAGTGTTTATTACGCCCAAACGCTGCTAGAAAGAGAAAACGCCGCGATCTTTATCTCTGGCTATGTGGATGAAGAAAGCCCTGGTCGCTATATTCAAGGCATCAAGACTGGGGAATCGATCGAGATTGATGGCAAGGAAATCATTGTCCGCGCCCAAGTGAAAAAGTTTTCTCTCAGCGCCCACGTCGATAAAGCAGCAATCGGCCAGGTGGTGGAAAAAGTTAAGCCTAAACATTTGATTTTGATTCATGGCAGCCCTTACGCCCTGAACAACTTGGCCAGCTCCAGCGATTTCAAGAGCAATTACCAAGTCCATATCCCAGAATTGGGGGAATCGATCGACATTACTTCTGAATCTTTGCTGCCATCCCAACCGGGGAAGCGGAAGGTGTTTGAAGTAGAGATGTCGGAAACCGAGGATGCTTTCTGGATTCCGATCTCTAAGGAAGAAATCGGCGAAACTAGTACTTTTGCGGCTACTGGGGTTTTTACAGTGCAGTGGCTGAAGGGCGGTAGCTTGATGTTAACGCCAGTGAAGAGCAGTAAAAAACAAATCGATCCGGAACTGGAATGTTGTCAGAATTGCAGTCAGTTTTTGGATGGAATTTGTAGTTGTGTGAGTAGTAGCTTGTTTGGATCGATCGTTGATCCAGGTGGTAAATGTCCAGAGTTTGAGCTGATGAGTTTGCGTGAAGCTTACATAGAACAGTCTGATGATCCAGAGTTTCAGAAAGAAGTTGTAGCTGGGGACGTGACAGCAGATAACTTGGAATAAGCTGTGGAAGTACTTTTCAGCCTGATCAGTAAAAAATGTGCATCGAAGGCCGTTATTGCCTCAATAGAATTTTGCAGATAAGCTAACGAGAAATTGACCGGTGGAAGCTATGAATAAGCCAAAAAATACACTTTTATCTAAAGAACTGGCTGAGCGGTGCAAAAAGATGCAAGCAATATGCCGTGAACGAGAAGAAAATGACGTACTCCATTTTCCGTTCTGGCACGAGCAGAAGCGCGGCACACCTAATAGCTTTTTAAGATCGGCCTTATTCGCCGCCATCCAGAGCAAGGATCGGGTCTTTATTAAAGAAACGCTTCTGTTTAGCCAGCAGGGAATCACAGTTAAATTTACTGGAGAACAGCTGAATCAAGAGGATTTAGATGTCTGGGAAGCCCTCGTGCATTTGGCACGGAAGCACCCACTAGGAACTGAATGTAGCTTTACTGCCCACAGCATCCTAAAAATGCTGGGATTGGATACGGGCGGCTGTCAACACGAGAGATTGCACAGTGCAATTATTCGTCTCACAGCTTGTGCTGTAGAAATCAAGCATGAAGGAGTCAAATATTTTGGGTCACTGATTGAGAGTGGCGTTAAAGACGAAGTAACCAGCCACTATGTGATCAGTATCAACAGAAAACTAAACCGGCTCTTTGGCGATCATCAATGGACGGCCATCGACTGGGAGCAACGATTACTTTTAAAAGGCAAACCGTTAGCCCAAGCTCTGCAAGCTTATTTCAGCAGTCACGAGCGGCCTTATGCCGTTAACTTATCCACTCTTCAAGAGCTAACAGGAAGCCGGAATACGCAACCATCTAGTTTCAAAAGGCAAGTGAAAACTGCACTAGATACACTGATTAAAATAGATTTTCTACAGAGCTACAGTATAGAAAACGATTTGGTAGCAGTTAAGCGTATTCTAAAAACTCGTCAAATTGGTAGTTGAAAAAGTACTAGAAAGCACGGCCTTCGATGCACAGATTGATGGATTATAGTTCATTTGATCGCGGCTTTCGATGCACAATTGATAGATACTATTTCATTTAATCGCATCTTTTGAGCCGTAAATCATGTTTTTAGCTTATTTAATAATATTTTCACAATATATTTGACAAATTTTTGTTTTCATGATTATAACTTTCAGCCGCTGAGGCTGATTTTTTTTTTAGTTCATATGATCGTATTTTCTAAAAAAAATCGTATTTTTAGTTCATATGATCGTATTTTTTGAGTTTCTTGACAAATTTTTGTTTTCATGATTACGACCTTCCAGCGATCATAAATGATAATTTTAGTCATTTAGCCTTATTTTTGAGTTTCTTGACAAATTTTTGTTTTCATGATTACGACCTTCCAGCGATCGGAGATGACTACTTTTAGTACATTTGAACGCGGCTTTCGATGCACAAATTACTTTTGCAGTACATTTGAACGCGGCTTTCGATGCACAAATTACTTTTGCAGTACATTTGAACGCGGCTTTCGATGCACAAATTATGGATTTTTATGAGTTTTAGTACATTTGAACGCGGCTTTCGATGCACAGACCCACGGCTTTCGATGCACAGACCCACGGCTTTCGATGCACAGACCCACGGCTTTCGATGCACAGACCCACGGCTTTCGATGCACGACCCACGGCTTTCGATGCACAAGACCCACGGCTTTCGATGCACAAATTTTTATTCGCAAGTAGCTTCAAAGTGTTTCTGAAAAATGATCCCAGCAATTGTAAAGTTTTCCACTAATCTTCTTTCTAATCTTTCTTTAATCTAAATACTAAGAGGGAAGACCCAGTTACTCATGGTTGAAGTAAATTCGAGATCGATCGCCTCACTCTGTTTTTTTTGATCGATCCTGAAAATTTGAGATCGATCGCGTTATTTTTTTTTGATCGGCCATTCTCACGAAAAAAAATTCTGTGAAGGAATGTTGCTTTGTTTCTCACATCGCGGACATGACCTAGATGAATCTCTTATCCTCAAAGCACTAGATATTCAACGCGCTGTTTATGTACAAGCCTTTTCTCGAACATCTCGAACAGTCTTTGAAAAAAAGATTTGAACTGACTAGCCGCCCTATTCCAGATGGTTTAGCCAGCCAAGTTAGTGATCGAGGTCGTAGCCCAGCTACCATACAAAGCTGGTCTTACCAATCTCCAGAGTTTCGGAAAATTCGCTACACGTACATCGATGCTGGAGCTAGCGCCCAGATTTTTAACAGCGTCATTTACCCAGATCCCAAATACCGCTTACCGATGCTAGGTATTGATTTTCTGTCTTTTGGGCAGGTCAAGAATTTGATTGTGATGGACTTCCAGCCTCTGTTTCAGGATGAAGCTTACCTAGAAAAATACATCAAGCCGCTGAAAGTCTTACACGACAACTATCCTGACCTGGCTCAGAATTTAGAAATGAAATTCTACGATGCCAATCAGTACTTTTCGAAATATTTGCTATTTGCTAAAACTGACCCTGAAACCGTTAGAACCAGAGTGTTTGATGCCTTTAAAGATTATTTGAATCTCTACTGGCAAATGCTTGACCAAGAAGAACCTTTGAACGACCCTTCCGATATCCAGTCAGTGATTAAGGCTCAAAAGGATTACGACCAATACAGCGCCGATCGTGACCCGGCTTCCGGCTTGTTCAGCAGCTACTTTGGTCATGAGTGGTCTGAAAAATTCTTGTACGGATTCTTATTTGAAGATGCTGTACCCATGGCTATATCGGCCTCTAAGTAGCTTATTCCTAGAATAATGCCCTCTGATATGGTTAATGAGGGTAAAGCGGCTTAAAGCCCTTTTTACCGACCTCTACAGCAATGTAAATCTCTAGATCGCGTTGTCTATTTTCTAAATCAGCTATTCCCATCGCATCATGACTCTCTATCAGCCATTTCTGGACTACGCGATCGAACTTCTTCATCAACGCCTAGAACTACAGCCCTATCCTATTCCTGAAGGTTTTGAATCCAAATTTGCAGTAGTTGGCAAAGGAAATAATCAATCCGAAGTATTAACTACTAGCCATGCCTTCCAATCTTCTAAACTGCGTCAAATTCGCGCTGCACACGTCCAAGGCGGTGATGCCCTACAAGTACTCAATTTTGTCATCTTCCCCCACCTCAGCTACGATTTACCCTTCTTTGGTGGCGATTTAGTAACTTTGCCCGGTGGTCATCTGATCGCTCTGGATATGCAACCACTTTTTCGAGACAGCTTAGGCTATCAAGCTAGATTTACTAAGCCGATTTTACCCATTTTTGAAAAATATCAGCAGCATTTGCCTTGGGGTGGTGATTTTCCAGCAGAAGCCCAACAGTTTTTCTCACCAGCTTTTTTGTGGACACGCTCCAAAGATAATGCTGTGGTTGAAACTCATGTGCTGGCAGCGTTTAAAGAATATTTAAAAGCCTATTTAGATTTTGTAGACCAAGCGATCCCTGTTACCGATTCAGAACAGCTGAAATTGATCGAGGAAGCCCATTTACGTTACCTACGCTACCGCGTTGAGAAAGACCCAGCCCGAGGGATGTTCAACCGCTTCTATGGCTCAGAATGGACAGAAGAATACATCCATGGCTTTTTGTTTGATCTGGAGAAAAAGCAAGCTAGCAGCAACTCTCAATAACTTTGTCTGGCTTGGTCAATCAACTCTCAAGAAATTATTAATAATTCGTAATAGAGATCGATCGAACGACATAGTATAAATATTGCATAGTAAAAAAACGGTGGAAAAACGCTGAGAGCGATTAGGATTCTAACTGCTGCGGTGTTTTAAGTCTGGATGTAAGACTGACTTAAAAAATCCTCCTAACTCCTGAACTGCTTACGTCAGAACCATTAGAATATCTAGTAGTCTGTCGGCATTTAGTTCGATCAATATTTGAAATTAAAAACATAACTAGGAGATCGAGTTCATGTTAGACGCATTTGCAAAGGTAGTCTCACAAGCAGACGCTCGCGGTGAGTACCTCAGCACTTCACAATTAGATGCTTTAGCAGCCATGGTTGCTGATGGCAACAAGCGGATGGACACTGTTAACCGCATTACAAGTAACTCTTCCACCATTGTTGCTAACGCCGCTCGCTCTTTGTTCGCCGAGCAGCCTCAACTGATTGCTCCTGGTGGCAATGCATACACTAGCCGCCGGATGGCTGCTTGCTTGCGCGACATGGAAATCATCTTGCGTTACATCACTTACGCGACCTTCGCTGGCGACGCTTCTGTCTTAGACGATCGTTGCTTGAATGGTTTGAAAGAAACTTATTTAGCACTGGGTACTCCTGGTACTTCCGTAGCTGTCGGCGTTAAGAAAATGAAAGAAGCTGCTTTGGCGATCGTTAACGATACTAACGGCGTTACTCGTGGCGACTGCTCAGCACTTGCTTCAGAAGTTGGTAGCTACTTCGATAAGGCTGCAGCTGCTGTTGGTTAATTCCAACGTATTTTTTAGGTAGTCGTGCCTTAGGTACGACTCCCAGTATCAAGTTAAACAAAAAATTATTGGAGATAATTCAACCATGAAAACCCCTTTAACCGAAGCAGTAGCAGCAGCTGATTCTCAAGGTCGCTTTCTTAGCTCTACTGAAATTCAAAACGCTTTTGGCCGTTTCCGCCAAGCTGCTGCTAGCATGGAAGCCGCTCGTGGCTTGACTGCTAAGGCTGATTCTTTGGCTAGCGGTGCTGCTAACGCAGTTTACCAAAAATTCCCATACACCACGTCCATGCAGGGCGCTAACTTTGCTTCCAGCCAAACTGGTAAAGACAAGTGTACTCGCGACATCGGTTACTATCTGCGCATGGTTACTTACTGCTGTGTAGTTGGCGGTACTGGTCCTATGGATGACTACCTTATTGGTGGTTTGGCTGAAATCAACCGGACTTTTGATTTGGCACCCAGCTGGTACATCGAAGCTTTGAAGTACATCAAAGCTAACCACGGTTTAAGCGGCGATGCAGCTGTAGAAGCTAACTCTTACCTCGATTACGCTGTCAACGCTTTAAGCTAGTTTTAGCTAGTAGTTGCTGGTGCTGCCCAGAAGAATACACAATCGCCATCGGTTATTGTTTGTTCTCCTGGGCATTGTGTTGAGGGTTTTATGAACGAAGAATTTACTAATCAAGACGACAATTTGCTGACTGTTGATCAAGCAATTGCCAATCTCCAAGGCGAAGATTTGGGACTGCGGATGTATGCAGCTTGGTGGCTAGGACGCTTTCGGGTGGATGACCCTACCGCGATCGATGTCTTAATGGCGGCACTAAATGACGAGGACGATCGGACGCAAATTGGTGGCTATCCTTTACGGCGCAATGCGGCACGAGCTTTAGGAAAACTCGGTGACCAACGGGCAGTACCTGTTTTAATCGAAGCTTTGACTTGTTCTGATTTTTATGTGCGAGAAGCCGCAGCTCAAGCCTTAGAAACCCTGGGCGATTTAGCCGGAGTGCCTACCTTATTGCAGCTGCTTCATAATCAAATCCCAGGCACATTACCAGCACCAGAGCCACCAGGTCTAATTCAGCCCTACGATGCCATCCTAGAAGCCTTGGGCGGTTTAGGGAATGTGCAGGTCATCGAAGATGTGAGGCCTTTCTTAGACCATGAAATTCCGCGCATCCAATATGCGGCGGCGCGAGCGATGTATCAACTTTCGGATGAGCCAGAAGCAAATCAGTATGGCGACAGGCTAATTCAAGCCTTACTGGGTAGCGAGCTGCAACTCCGCCGCACAGCCTTGGCTGATTTAGGAGCAATCGGTTACTTAGCAGCGGCGAAACCCATTGCCGAAACCTTAGCGGAAAATAGCTTAAAGCTAATCTCCCTTAAAGGTTTATTAGAGAAACAACTCCAGCTCGAACCCTTACCTAGACTATCGATGGGTGCGATCGAAGTGATGGCCTTGATGGATCAATTATTATAAAAAATACTTAACCGCGCCGTTCTCATGTCGATCACCTCTAATCCCAACGAAGCTATCGATCGGCTGATCCGTGCCACCGAGGAAGCTGATTCAGCAACTCTGCTAGTGACCGCAATGGAAAACCTGGCCGCCATCAACCACGTTGCAGCTGTTCCTACCATGATCGCGGCATTGAGCTACAACAATCCTGGGGCGGCAGTAGCCGCAGTAGATGGTTTGATTCGGATTGGAGAACCGGCAGTGGAACAGATCTTGACCCAGCTAGATGGCTATAACTACACGGCTCGTGCTTGGGCAATCCGCGCCTTAGCAGGTATCGGCGATCCTAGAGGCCTAGTTACCCTACTGGGAGCGGCTACTGCCGATTTTGCCTTAAGTGTTCGGCGGGCAGCAGCCAAAGGTTTAGGCACCATGAAGTGGCATTGGTTTCCTACCGATCTTTTAGAAATTGCTCAAGAAGAAGCCTTGGAAGCCTTGCTGTTTGTGGCTCAGGAAGATGATGAATGGATCGTGCGTTATTCGGCAGTTGCTGGTCTAGAAGCTCTGGCTGGGGCAATCAACAATTATCCAGAATGGCGTGATCGAATCCAAACTCAATTCAAAATTCTGGCTGCTGAGGACAGTAGTTGGGCAGTCCGTGCCCGCGCTACCCAAGCTCAACGACCATCCCAAACAGTTATGGTGTCTAGCTCTGAGCCAGCTCCCGAGATCAACTGGGAATCAATCCTCAATAATCTTTATGCCCGCAAAAACGAAGAGCGATCGACTCTGGCCGAAGGCGACCCCCGCAAATATCGGGGCTTAGCTTGTGTGATCGAGCCTGAACAGCCCTAAAATTTCCATTTTTTAAAATTTAATTTATTGAGGAAAACCATGACAGAACCTACTACCCCCGCCGATTTGCAAGAATTAGTAGATGCAATCGCAGCTTTAGAAGAATATCGAGAGCGGTTAGTCGCGGACACCATGACAATGGCTCAACGTGCCAAAATCACCAAGTCGCAAGTCATGGCTAACCTGGAACCAGAATTACAACAAATCGACAATACCCTGCAACAATTGCGCGATCAACAAATTGCTTTGGCTGGCAACAACTAGCACCAATCATCATGACCAACAGCACTCCAGCCAGCCAGCTCACCCCCGCTCAAATCGCAACCGATGCGTTTCTGCAATTGGTTACCGATCAAATCAGCTTCGATGAATTTAACAACAACCAAGACACCATTCAGCGAATCATTGTCGAAGGATTAGGCGATACCCGGGGTATGGTTCGGCTACGCGCTGCCCAAGTGCTGGGTGAAGTTGGCCAACCTGCTACAGCCTTATTGATAGAAGCAATCGCCCACAATCCCAACGTCACGATCCGCCGCGCCGTAGCTAAAACTATGGCTTTAATCGAAGACCCTGATTCTGTACCTGCTTTACTCCATGCTTTTTTAACTGATGAAGACACCGTAGTACATGGCTCCTCTGTCGGTGCTTTAGCCCGGATTGGCAGCGTAGCCGTTCCAGCCTTACTAAAAATTGTGGCCGACCCTAACAGCCCAGAAACTACTAAGGGTCATGCTTCCTGGGCTTTGGCTTTTATTGGTAACGAAGCCGCCGAACATCTCTATCCGGCCTTGAAATCTGATTCGATCGATGTCCGCTGTGCAGTCGTGAGTGCAATCGCCCATGTCGCCCAAGAAAAAGGTGATACTCAAGCCTGCCAGGTACTAGTAGATGCTCTGAATGACCCTGCTGCCTTGATTCGGAATGAAGCAGCAGCGGCTCTGAGTCAAATTAATTATCCGTTAGCAATTCCACACCTAGTTTTGGCTACCAAAGACAGCGATGGCGAGGTTAGGAAGGCGGCTGTAAGCTCTTTAGGGCGAGTAGGAGATGAGAGTGCGATCGAACCCCTTCAAGCAGCCATGAATGACAAATTGGAGGTAGTTAGAGTACTGGCCAAGTTAGCACTGCGGCAGTTAGAAAATCGGCTGGCTGATGACGAATAAAAAAGTAGGAGCCTTAACCCAGACCCCTACTTTTTTGATAATATTCCGTGCTTAGATTTAATAATCTAGTTTCCGGTAAGGAACAGAACGAGCAATATCAATGTTCTGAGCCGAAATAGTTTGTGGTGTATTACCAGTAGCACCGACATTCCGCGCCATATTCAAGAAGTTAGCGGGGCTACCAGCCTTAGCTTTTTGATCTTGAGGAGTGTAAGTCTTAACAGTAGACTGCCAAATAGACTTAGGAAAGCCCAATTGCCGACGGTGGTAAGCATCGTAACGCGGAGACTTAATGTTGAAAGGTAGCTCACCTTGAGCACGACCGGGCAGTACCCGACGCAATTGGTAAGGTAGAACATCATAGCCAAAAGCATTCATGTATTCAGTGCTGTTCAACAGCTCATCTACAAAGCCTTTGATGCCTTTGTTCACAACGACGATCGACCAAGCGATCTTTTCAGCTTCGCTATAGGTATCACGACCCAGAACCCGCTGCACAGTTTGCTCTACAAACCGGTAGTTATTGTTTTTGTCAAAGAAACTGCGTCTGTAGGTATCTGATAAAACCAAGCCCCGCACGAAATCACGCACGGTGATTTGGCCGCTGCGCAGTTGAGATTCTAGAAATGGCTCGCGGTCAGAAGCAAAAGCGTGAAAAAACAGCTGACGGTAGGCCGCTTCTATCAGATTAGTCAGATCGCCGTCTGACAAAATGTTTTCAGTAGAATAAATTCTGGATTGTTCGTCGCTCGCTACTTCAAACCCTTTAACTCGTTGGTTTTGAGAGGAGGGCTTATATGCTAAAAGAGGAATTGCCACGCTATAAAATCTCCTTTAAATTTTCTATCTAGATTTCACAAATTTACCACCAATCATAAGGGTTTAGAGATCCATCATTCGCTTTAGTCTAATAAAAACACATATAACTTAATTTGATTGACTTATCAGCCTGTAAAGATTACGGCACAAGGTTTTCACCTAAAAGTAAGCCAATGCTAGCAATCTTTTCCTTGCCACCAAGTCCAAGAGTCTAAAACGATTTGGCAAGCGGGATACAGGCGCAAGCTATTTTCCTGCTCTATTTCAATTTCTGGTAATTTTAGAGAAAGTCCCCGACATAAGTGAATGAGAGCAACAGCAAAATCTTGATGGTGCCCAGGAGATCCAGCTTGAGCATGGGCATATTCATGCACCACCAATGCCAACCAATCAACGGGCGCTACCCGCCCTAAATCGACTAGCAGGGTAATAGGCTGCGTCTGGAGGTTACAGAGTCCACAAATATTGTAAGACTGTGCTAACGGAGCCGCCCAGGTTTGGATTTGTGGTCGGCTGGTCTCATGAAAGCAATCATGGCAAGCTTGTACCAGAGTTTGCAGCTCGGTATTCACCCTATCAATCTGGCTGCCAATCCAAGTAGCCACTGGTACCCGTAAGACTGGATCGTGCATCACGTCAATCATTTCAGGATCGATCGCTAAACTCCGCAAGCCATATAAATAATCAAGCCCACGGGTAAAAGGATCGGTGCTAGCAGTAAGAATCAGGCTGTTAGCCGAAGGCCGAGAAGTATTGGGGAGACTCGGCATTTTCTTCGGTACTGGTATCATCATCAACCCGAAACTCGGTACAAAAAGTAGCAGTGCTAAAGCCGCCAAAACGTTTGACAGTGCTAGTCCGCATTCTCAGATCGTTGCTAGGAAAAGAGAAGCGTTCGACGGCGCTCATGCTGTCATAGTCGGTGGTTAGTACTAAGCAGTTTTGTTCGTCCATTTCGTATTGACCAGCCACCGGCACAATTTCAGCGTAGCCCCGTTCGCGCAGCAAAATACCTTGGTGGCCAGTGGCATCGCTGGGAACGAGAGCGAAAACGGTAGTCCCTTCATGGTTTTCATCAGATTTATCCCAACCCATCGAACCTTGCCAGCTGACATAAGCACCGCCGACGGCCGTAGCTGGATCGTGCTCATGCATTTGACAGATCTCAATAATTCTCGGATCGGAAGCGGGTAAAGCTTCGACGTAGATTTCGGATTCACCAGATTCAGTACGTTTGAAGGCTAAATGGTGGGTGGTGCGCTGCGATCGCCATTTACCAGTACTGTGCTGAAAAAATTCCATCGCGTTCATAAAAATTTCGCTTCCAAAATACTTTTAAGTGCTGAATAACGGCCTTGACTGAATGCTAGTCAAGGTTTCAGACTATCAAACATTTCCAATTTATCTCAATTCCAAAAATTATGCATTGCTGGCCAGCTGTGTAAAACTGCTTTGAGCATATCGATCGGTAAATGGTAACTTTAGATACTTGTCAAATACCCTTAACAATCGTTAACATAAAGTATAGAATTCACTGGAGAAAAGAAACAATGAATCTCCCACTAGAACTCAGTATGGAGCAACAGTTCAACCTCAGAATGTACGAGGGACAGGTCAAAGATCTGAGTAGCGAACAAGCTCAAAACTTTTTGCTCGAAGTAATGCGCCAACTAATGATTAAAGAAAATGTGATCAAACACCTGATGAAAGGAAGCGTAAATATTTAACGAATTGTTGGTTTTCACTCTCATCGCAAAATATAGTCCCGGTTCAAAAAGCTTCTGAACCGGGACTTCTGCATTCAATGTTACGGATTGTTGCTTTGTTTCTCATAAGCGAGACTCCAGCTATAGCCATCACCTATTCTCAGAGGTGTAATTTTTTAGTGATAAGGAGAGCTCAATGCTTGACGCTTTTTCTAGATCCGTAGTTTCGGCTGACGCTAGCACCTCTTGCATCAGCGCTGGCGACATTGCTAACCTCAAAGGCTTCATCGCCGCTGGCAACCGCCGCTTGGATGCAGTAAACGCCATCGCTAGTAACGCTAGCTGCATGGTTTCCGACGCAGTTGCTGGCATGATTTGCGAAAACCAAGGTTTGATCCAAGCCGGTGGTAATTGCTACCCTAACCGTCGTATGGCTGCTTGCCTACGTGACGCAGAAATCGTTCTTCGTTATGTTACCTACGCTCTTTTGGCTGGTGATGCTTCCGTTCTTGACGATCGTTGCTTAAACGGTCTGAAAGAAACTTACGCAGCATTGGGCGTACCTACTACTTCCACTGTTCGTGCCGTTCAAATCATGAAGGCTCAAGCCGCTGCTCACATCAAAGATCAACCTAGTGAGTCCTTTGCTGGTGCCAAGCTTCGGAAAATGGGTTCGATCGTAACTGAAGACCGTTGCGCCAGTTTGGTTGCAGAAGCTTCTAGCTACTTCGATCGCGTAATCTCTGCTTTGAGCTAATCTTTAAAGTCAAGATTTTTCCGTAAGTATTTAGCACACCCTAATTTTATCTGGAGATAAAAGCATGAAATCAGTTCTCACTACTGTGATCGCCTCTGCTGATGCAGCGGGCCGTTTTCCTAGCAGCTCTGACTTAGAGTCTGTACAAGGAAGTATCCAACGTGCAGCAGCACGTTTAGAAGCTGCTGAAAAGCTAGCTGCTAACCTCGACGCTGTTGCAAAAGAAGCTTATGATGCTTGCATCAAAAAGTATGCTTACCTCAACAATGCTGGTGAAGCTAACTCTAATGACACTTTCAAAGCAAAGTGCGCTCGCGACATCAAACACTACCTCCGTTTGGTTCAATATTGCTTAGTTGTAGGCGGTACTGGTCCTCTAGACGAATGGGGTATTGCTGGTCAGCGTGAAGTTTATCGCGCTTTGAGCCTACCTACCGCTCCTTACGTTGAAGCTTTGAGCTTTGCTCGGAACCGTGGTTGTGCGCCTCGCGACATGTCTCCTCAGGCTTTGACTGAGTACAACGCTCTTATTGACTACGCTATCAACTCCTTGTCCTAGTTAACTACTGGTTAGTTCTAGTAAGGTTATAGCTGATAAACCTGGAGAATCTTATGATTAAGATCTCTGGGTTTGTTTTTGAATAAAAAAAGATTTTATGGATAAGCGCTTTGCGAACATGTTCAATTTGAGTGAGGAGAAGGCTATTCAGGTCTTAGATACTCCTCAAGATCAAATTGGTGAAGACGACTCGCGCTACATTGCCGCTTCACATTTAATTAATTACCCTTCGGAGAGATCGATCGATGCCCTGATCCGGGCGGTCTTAAATACTGATCCAGAACTAGACAATCGGATTGTGCGGCGGAAGTCGATTGAGACCCTGGGAAGGCTCCAAGCTACCAAAGCTTTACCCGTAATTCGGGACTGCTTAGCTGATGATGATTGCTACACCGTGGAAAATGCGGTGTGGTCGATCGGAGAAATTGGCACCGCCGATTCAGCCATCCTGGCTGAAATTACTCGGCTCCTGGCTAAACCTCGCCAGAGTTACCGGGTAATTATCCATACCCTGATCAAGCTCGACTATTCGCCAGCTGTGAGCGAAATCAAAAAGTTTGTAGATAGTGAAGATGGTCCGATCGCTAGTGCCGCAATTGCGGCGGTGGGGCGGTTTGCCAAAGACTACAGCCAAATCGAACAAGTCCTAGCCTTCCTCCAACATCCTCAAGTACTGGCACGGCGCTTGTGCATTCAAGACCTTATCGATGCTAAGTATTACGCTGCTATTCCGCATATCGCTTACTGTCCAGTATCGATCGTCTTTCGGCTGCGGGGGGTGAGAATGCTAGCGGATGCTGGTATGGCCGAAGGTGCAATTACCTTTGAAGATGTTCAGCCCCATCTCGAAAAAGTCCTGCGTGACCATCCTGAAGATCTAAAACTGGTACATAGCTATGGCCAAACCCCGACCTTAGACACCCTCATTCGCGATCTTTATGATGTAGATTTTGGTCGTTGTTACCTGGCTATTCAATTGATTCTTCAGCATTACGCGGCAGAAGCACCAGCGGCACTGTTTGCCACCTACGAATCTGAAGCTCACAATGACTATGGTGCTCATTTTCATGTGGTAAAGCTGTTTGGTTGGCTAAAGCACGCCCCGGCCTACGATTTGATTGTGGAAGCCCTGCACAACACCCAGCCCCAGTTCCAAAAGTCCCGTGCTGCTGCTGCGATCGCCCTTGGTGAATTGGGTGATGCCCGTGCTATTCCGGAGCTAAAAACTAGTCTCAATGAACGACCCTGGGACTTAAAATACGCGGCGCTGATGGCTTTAGAAAAACTGGGCGACAATAGTGATGAAATGGCGATCGCTAACCCAGATTGGCTGGTACAAGCCAAAGCTGCCAGTAAATCTTGGACTTTAATTTAAAATTCCTCTGAAAAATCTCATGACTCAAGATCATTTATTCGCTCAACTCAAACATCCTAATCCCCATCTGCGCGATCGAGCGATGTTTGAAATTGCCGAAACCCGCGATGCTGAAACCATCTCGAAGCTAATGAGTGCCCTGGATGATGAAGATGTGGTCTATCGGCGAGCCGCCGTCAAAGCCCTGGGCGTAATTGGTCAAGATGCCGTGCCCAGCATCGTAGATGGTATGTTGCACAGCGAAAATATCACCGTCAAAGGCAGCTGTGTGAAGGCTTTGACCCAAGTAGCCATCAACTATCCAGAGTTACCATTCCCTGCTGCGGGTCTCCAGGGCTTAAAGCAATCGATGCAAGACCCCAACCCGGTGATCTATATTGCGGCGGTGATGACCTTGGGTGAAATTGGCGTAGAAGGTTTGGATATTTTGACAGAAGGTTTAGCCATTACAGACAATCCAGCTTTGGGGGTATCGATCGTCAATGCTTTGGCTGCGGTGGGTGGTGAGCGCAGTGAAGAGGTGCTGAATAAGGTGGTAAATGATGAGTTGGCGGATTCTTATGTGAAGGAAACGGCGATTAGTGCTTTGTCGAGACTGGAGCTGGTGGCCAAATACAAGCGGGTTGAATAGGTTAATACCATCAAGGTCTAATAGTATTAATTTATTTAAGTTGGAGGGTCTTTAAGTTTCTTTGAAACTACTTTTGTCTTAAAACCGCCAAAAATACCCTAAAATCAAGACAAGCCACGCTTCAGATAGAAAAAATCTGCGTGACTTGTCTTTGTCTGTCAAAACATTGTTAATGCTTACATGGATTGCCGTTCATGTATGCCAATAATTTAATGATACCTGATTCCAATCCTAAAATTGTCATTCATGCTCCCCTCTGTCGCACGACTTGGGGAAAGCTTTATTACTTTTTTAGATCTTTGGATCCATCGGGTTCAGGACAAGTCACTTGTGCGCGTGGTGAACTGCTTAGCTTTTTCGGGATTGACAACTCCACTCTATATCGCTGGCTGAGGAATGGACGCGCCATTGGTGCATTCCGACATTACAGCCGCGACCAAGAGCAATTTTTAATTTGCCTTGGTTCCAAAAGCGTTATTACCCTCAATCTCGGACTGCCAAACTGGGGCGCTGCAACGGTAATTGTGCGCTCCGACTTAGCTCAGCCCAATTTTTTGCATCAGGTGACTGCCCAGCAAGCCTGCTGGCTCCAGCATCGATCAGAAAAAGCTGCCCTAAAGGCTGCCAAAGCAAAGCGCATCAAACGGCCAAAATTGGCCAAAGTCGATTTAAGTAGGGCAACGGCGGCTCAGCCGACCTTACAATTTTTCCGTAATCGAATTCCTAATGGCGCTAGCCAAAAAGGAATCGGTGACACCCTCAATATCAATGAACGCACTGCGCGGCGACATTTAAAACCTGTACGGCGCGTACAACAAGTCCATAAAATTCCTTACGCTCATGCTTGGGCATATATTCAGATCGTAAGTGAAGCCGGAGAAAAGCCAACTTGCTTTCTTAGAGGCAATGAAGCTTTTAAATACGGCTGCAACACCTATGATTTTAATTTTGTTCAATGCTCTGAAAAAAGGCAAAGGCTAAAACATAATTTTTTCTTATGTAAAACTTTGCGGCGGCTACGGAAGGTTGATAGTAATAATTACTTATCGATCGATCGGATTCATGAGTTGTGGAAGAAATCTTCTTTTGGGAATAAGTATGATCTGAATGATTTTGCAGATTTAAAGTCCTTTGCAGATTTTGAATCGAAAATCAAAGAGATCAAGAAGATCTATGCAACTGATCGTAAAAGGGAAAGACTAGGTAAATAGAGTATGTATATAAATTAATAGAGAACTACAAGGGATTAATGGTAGTCCCCGGACGGACAAGCCAAGACGGACATAAGTAAGATCGCACTATTTAAACAGAATTGTTTTAATAGTCTATTTTCGTAGCTGGGATTCAGTTCTAGCGCGGTTTTTGGCTACCATCATCTCTAGCTCGGCAGTACTAACACACCGCCGCTCCGAACAATAAGTCATGATATAAACCCCATTGTTCGATCGCACCGTACTAACCCGCACCCGAAAATCGTGATTAATAAACCAACAACGTTCTTGACCCTGGTTATTGTCATAGTCGGTATCGATCGTCAGAATCCCATCTTGGCCAAACCAATAGCGGCTCACCACTGGAATCCGTTCTACATAGCCCTGGTTGCGCAGCAGCCGACCGGACTGGCCACTAGTATCATCTGGGATATCTACCAAAATCGCCGCCTTGTCGGGGTCTTGCTCTTTTTTATCTTGGTTATCCTGCCACAAAAACCCGCCACCACCGCGAGCCTTGGCTGGGTCAATTTTCTGTTGTTCACACACCGCCAAAACTTGGGGATGAGTGGGAGCAAGGACTTCGATCGATAGATTCGATTCCCCCGATTGATCGGCAGTGACAGCATCAAAGTTATGCACCGTCCGCTGAGTGAGCCAAGTTCCTTCACTTTTTTGAAAAAACTCCATCATGGTCTGAGGGACATCTATGTACATAACTAAAAATTTGAAGTTTTTATCATAATAATCCCAAAACAAAAGCCTGCTCTCACTGAGAGCAGGCTTTTAAATCTTAAGTTGGTTAAAGAATTAACCGTTGATGGAAGGAGCCATCAGAGCAACTGGAGTAGCTTCGCCAGCGGCCAAGTCTAGTGGGAAGTTGTGTGCATTACGTTC
>JAYUSR010000086.1:0-6253 GCA_043755575.1 Synechococcales cyanobacterium | reverse complement strand
CTTCTTGAAGCACCCGATCTCTAATTCTTTCCTTGAGCATATCTACAGTTGCGATATCTACTGAACATCCTAATAAATCTTGGAGATCGAGCATTAGTCCAGCCGGAAACCAGGCACTACGCTTGGATTGATCATAATCGATTAAAAAATCGACATCACTATCTCTAGTTGCCTCACCCCTCGCTACGGAACCAAATACCCGCACGTTATAAGCTCCATGCTGTTCAGCGATGGCTAGAATTTGGTTACGCTTAGGAATAAGTAAATCTTGAATTCCCAAGCCAATTATTTTTTTCATAATAATTATTCAGTATACTCTAACCTTAATTGTCTGTAATTCTTATATCTCTGAGCTTTCCGTTGTAAGTCAGTATATTGTCGGTAATGCCTGTACCTTCTCGATTAATCGCCAGCCCAAACCATTGTAATCGATCGAGAATCTAGTCTATTTTCTCAGGCGTTTGTGACCGATCGACAATTTTAAGGGAAAGCTAGAATTTAAAGTACAGCTTGCCCTCCACTCCTCAGATGAATCACTCGGACTTTCTATACCACCGCCAGCGCTATTCCGGCAAATTTCAGCCAGAAAATCTGGTATTTAACGCTAACTTGCAAGAATTCGCCATCAAGGTTAGTTACATAACAGGTCTGGAAACAGCTGGTAAAATGACACCAGAAGACTCCTATCGCCAAATCAAAAAACTATGGAAGGAATTAAAAAATAGCAAAAAGCAATTAGGAATTGGTGAAAATCCCTCGACGCTTGGTGAATTCGAGTAATACTTAACTCACCGTCGGCAATTTTTGGACGTATCCATCAGGGTTTGTAGTTCTGAGCAGCACATACACCGCATCTGCCGCTTCCTTCCAACCAAATACGGCATCTTGGAGAGTTTCGATCAAAGTAGGGCTAGTGCATTTTTCCCAGCGATCGATTAAAAGCACACAGTGCGTAGCATCTTCATCTAGCCAGCTGACATCTTTCAAACAATCGTGAAGAGCGTCCCAATTACCACCAAAATACTCTGGGAAATTTAGTACTGCGGCAAACTCTTGCATCAGTTGAGTTTTGTCGGTCATTTCTGCCCCATCCAAATAGAACAACTCCCCATCTTGCTCTTGGAGCATGGCAGCTAATTCTTCTGGCGCCACATCGCTATCGAGACGATAAATTTGGGGAATAGCTTGTCCGGAAATAATTAAATCAATTGTGGCCATTATTCTTGCACCTGTTGAAAAGAGCGGTAGTGATCGGGGGTGTAATACTTGATATTTTGGCCAAAAATGATTCTGCGAGCACCACGATCTCTAGCTCCGGGAGTAGGGACGGTGTATTCCAGATAAGTACCCCGCGCTGCTATGGGCAAACGTCTTTCTCGATTGCCAAATACTGTACCGTCCTGGCGATAAGGAAATGGCCCACCTTGATTAATTAATTTAATCGTGTTTTTGGCTTCGACTGGTAAGCGTCGGATAGAAACAACTGGGACGCTGGCGGAGGAGATCGATCGATCTAAGGCTTGGACAGATTGGCTCCTCGGATCTCCGGTGCTGCTTGTCCAAGTAGCGATTACTAAAGCTGTTCCCAACAATAGGGTTTTAAAATTCATCATGCCTTTTAACTATGCTAAAAATCCCCCTGAGTAGGGGGATAAGATTAATTTAGGTGGTTTTCATAGATTTAATTAGCTCGGCAGCTACTTCTGGTCGCGAAAACTCTGGTGGGGGGAGTTCGCCTTGACGCAACAAATCCCGCACCTTCGTACCGGAGAGATGCACTCGTTGCTCGGGAGTACTGGGGCTAGTCTTGGTGGTAGCCATCGACTTGGTAACTTGGCAATAGAAAGCATGTTCAAACTTCATCGGCACAATGCCCAATTCGTCTGGCTCAAACTCATCAAAAATGTATTGAGCATCGTAGGTACCATAGTAGTCACCGACTCCAGCGTGGTCGCGACCGACAATAAAGTGGGTACAACCATAGTTTTTCCGAATCAGAGCATGGAAAATGGCTTCGCGGGGACCAGCGTAACGCATCGCGGCTGGGTTAATTCCTAAAATCACTCGATCGGCTGGATAGTAATTTTCTAAGATAATTTCATAGCAGCGCATCCGCACATCTGCCGGAATATCATCTTCCTTGGTGGCTCCAACTAAAGGATGTAGAAATAGACCATCGACTGTTTCCATCGCACATTTTTGAATGTACTCATGGGCGCGGTGAATAGGGTTACGGGTTTGGAAACCGACGATGGTATGCCAGCCTTTGTCTTGAAACATTTGCCGGGAGACGATCGGATCGAGCTGATATTTAGGAAACAGGGGATGAGCATCGCGTTCGAGCAACCATACCGCACCAGCCAAATTCACTTCGCCTTGGTCGTAAACGACCTTTACCCCCGGATGCTTGGCATCTTCGGTGAGGTAAACCTTAGCTGCTTCGTGTTTTTTATCGTAGGTATACTTTTCGGCAAGTTCCAGTACGCCCACAAACCGACCAGTGGGGTCATCGAGCCGCACTAGGCTACCAGCGGTGAGTGGTTCTGCAACTGCGGTAGTGACGGAGAGGGTAATGGGAATCGACCAAGGCAAGCCATTAGCTAAGCGCATGGTGTCTACGACTGGAGCGTAGTCGGCTTTGGTCATAAAACCAGTGATGGGGCTGAAGGCTCCGATCGCAATCATTACCAGGTCGGAGTAGGCGCGTTCGTCGAGAGCTACGCGGGGTAGGGTATCGGCTTTGCTCAAAAATTCGGTTTTTTGGGCGGGGCTGGCGATGCGGTTGATGAGGATGCCGCCGTGGGGGGCGATGCTGGGATGTTGACTCAAAACTGTTGGTTCCTCTATAAATTTTATGCTTAATGAAAGTTTTGACCGAGTTTACATTTCTTTAATCACTACTTTGCCGTCTTGTACTTCGCCGACTAGTACTAGATCGGTTACGCCCACGAATAGGCCATTTTCTAGTACTCCAGGAATATTGTTTAAGGTTTTTTCTAGTTCGGCGGGGTTGTCGATCGATTGAAATTTTACATCAATTACTAAGTTGCCTTGGTCGGTGACGACGGGACCTGCTTTGCGCACGCCCATCCGTAGTTGGGGTTCGCCGCCGAGTTTGGTGATGGCGCGCATCACGGGAGTGACTGCCATTGGTAAAACTTCGACGGGTAAGAGGAAGGTGGAACCCAGTTTGTCTACTAATTTGCTGCTATCCACTACTACGATGAATTGCTCGGCTAAAGCGTCCACAACTTTTTCTTGGGTATGGGCGGCACCGCCGCCCTTGATTAAGTTTTTGTGAGGATCTACTTCGTCGGCACCATCGATCGCAATATCGATCCGATCAACTTCATCCAAGGTAGTCAGCGGAATTCCAAACTGTTTGGCTAACACCCGTGCCTGAAAAGAAGTCGGAATCCCTACCACGTTAGTCAGTTCGCCAGATTTTAAACGTGCCCCAATATACTCGATCGCAAAAGCAGTAGTCGAGCCGGTGCCTAGACCCACCACTGAATTGGATTTAACCCGTGCAGCAGCGGCTTTACCCACTTCTTGTTTCATTAAGTCTTGAGGGGATGTCATCTTAAAAATTTTCTTTACTATTACTCAGCTCAGAATACAAGAAAGCTGGACATGACGGTTAGCTGCCGACATATTGACGACCCTAATTAGTACTAGTATGATGAATTATCATACTTTAAACTTGATCGTTCTACTATGTCTACTAGTAAAGTTGCTATTACTATTGATACTGATCTGCTTTTAGAAGTCGATCGACTGGTTGCTCAACAGGTTTTCCCCAATCGCAGTAAAGCTATTCAAGAAGCTGTAATTGATACGTTAGCGCGCCTGCGCCAAACTAGGTTAGCTCGCGAATGTGCCAAGCTCGATCGACAGTCTGAACAAAACTTGGCTGAGGAAGGAATTGAACAGGAGCTAGCTAGATGGCCGACATACTAAGAGGCGATATTTGGTGGGCTGATTTGAACCCCACCCGAGGGCGCGAGCAATCGGGGGTGCGGCCAGTGTTGATTATCAGCCAAGATGTTTTCAATCAGCGATCGGGAACAGTAATTGCTTTAGCCCTAACTAGTCAATCTCCTCCAGCCTCATTTCCTTTAACTTTGCTAATTGAGTCAGCATCTTTACCAAAGCAGTCTTGGGTGAAAATTAGTCAGATCCGCACATTGTCAGTCGATCAATTGAGCACTAAAATCAGCCAAGTTTCGCCAGAAGAGCTGGCCATGGTGATTAATGGGCTGAACGAAATTGTCGGGTGAATGATCACAACAAAAAGCCGCTGGCATAATTTACACCAGCGACCAGATAACCTGGAGAAAACACAGTCACTAAGATGTTTGATCTTTTGAACCGTGGGCAGCTAAATCAAAAGCTAAGGTTTAACTTCTGCTAGCTGCTCTTTGAGAGCTTCCAATTGAGCTGCCCAGCGGGGATCCGGCTGAAAACCAGTATTGTCGCCACCAGTGAAAACCTGGGGAGCACCGCCCCCACCAGATTTAGCCCCGCGATTACCGCCACCACCACTTTTCTTACCGCCACGCTTTTGGCCATCACCGGAACGATCAGGCCTGTCGCCAACCCGCTCAGGGCGGCTGGTGATAGCTTTAGGTGCTTCATCTTCTTCGGCTTTCGGTAAGGCTTTTTCTAGCTTAATTTCCATTTCTTGGAACATTACGCCATTGTACTTAGCAATAATTTCATCGGCTTGCTCATCAGTTTCGACAGTCAGGAAGCCAAAACCACGGCATTTACCGGTTTTGCGGTCTTTGATAACCTTCGCGACCACCGTTTCGCCAGCTTCTGCAAATACATCTTGCAGATCTTGGCGTTCGACATCAGACTTAGGTAAATTACCAATATAAAGACGAATGGACATAGAGTTTTCTCCAGGTTAATGGTGAGAGTAGGCTAGCTGACAATATTAAGCAGTGAATCTTAAAAGGTCGATGGTTGAATACTAACTTTATAAAAATGTTAGGAATTATTTTAAATTCTTTAGCTCTCGCGAAGATTCGGAGTTCGTCAAAAGCAAATTTATCACTAAAGAGTTTATTTTAAGGTCTTTTCGGGAACTTTGTCAGTACTTAGTTGGGATTTCAGCAAAGTTGCCTTCAGAAAAACCAAAATGCTGATTCCACGCCACCAAGCTTAAAACGGGATTTCTTCGTCATTATCATAGGTATTTACTGGTGAGACATTCTTGGCTGAACTGCTTCCTGACGGTGGAGTAGTCTCGATCGATCTTGCCGCCGCCGCTGGTGGAGGACTAGACAAGGCCGCTGGTGCTGACGCAGCCATATCAGATACACCCAAGGGATGAATGCGGGAAGCAATCAGCTGGGCCCGTTTTTCTTTGTAGCCTTCGGGTTTATCGATCGTATTCATTTCTAGCCGCCCTTCAATAACGACCTTATCGCCCTGCCGATATTTTTCTTTGATTTCGCGGGCAAGGTTATTCCAACCGACTACTTTAATCAGTGCGGGGGGGTTTTCGGGTTTGGCATTGATGAACTGCACAAACATTTCGGCAATTTCCATCTGATTATCAGCAGTAGAGCGCAACTCGGGGTTCTGCGTAATTTCGGCCATCAGGATGCAACTATTCATGGGTTCTTAAGATACAAAACATTAGTACTATTGTAGCTGAATCAATGGCTGGATATCATTAGAGCCAAAAAAATATCGCCACAGTAGTTCACGACTGATCCTAACCTAGATTGTAGCGGCCAGCTTGTGAGCAGTGCGCAGGATTTGGCCAGCTAGCATAGCCGCCCCAAAGCCATTATCAATGTTTACTACGCCGACTCCCGTAGCGCAGGAATTGATCATAGTGAGTAAAGGGGCTAAGCCCTGGAAATGAGCACCATAGCCGACACTAGTAGGCACTGCAATCACTGGACAATCGGCTAATCCTGCCACCACACTGGGCAAAGCCCCTTCCATCCCGGCGACCACAATTAACACGTTAGCTTGGTCGATTACCTGGCGATTGCTTAACAGCCGTTGAATACCGGCTACGCCCACATCCCAGAGTCTTTCGACCTGGAAGCCACAGAGGGTGGCGGTGCAGGCGGCTTCTTCGGCGACGGGAATGTCGGCGGTTCCGGCGGTGAGAATGGTGATTTGGCCGGGATACTTGATGGGGATGGGGGTGGTGTGCAGGGCGCTGATCCGGGCTTGGGGATAATAGATTAAATCGGGGATAGCCAGCTGTAACTCGGCTTGGACGGCT
>JAYUSR010000085.1:0-2183 GCA_043755575.1 Synechococcales cyanobacterium | reverse complement strand
TCTTCTTTTTGCCATTGGGCAGCATAGTTAATTTGAATTTGTTTGTTTTGATAAGTTTTGGTGTCGTTGTTACTAGTCGAACTACTGGGCGTTGCCCTGAGCTTGTCGAAGGGGATAGTAGGAGCCGTGTCACTATCTGGACCTACGGCGGGACTCGATGGGACTGGCGGACTAGCGGCGGGGGTACTACTAATTTGTTCGTTGCCCCCAGGAATTAGTTTGGGAATAGCTAGTCCAAATAAAAGTGCGGCGGCGGCTGCGCCAAAGATCAGGTGAGGACGCAGGTTATCCCAAGGGCTGGGCTGAATTTGGCTCTGCATAAAACTACGCAGGTCATCAGAGACTTCGCGGGCTAGCTGGTAACGGTTACGATAATCGGGGCGCACCATGCGATCGACGATGGCTACTAGTTTTAAGTTGGCGTTAGTCAGGTGTTGCCAAGATAATTGGTATGTATCGAGGTTTTTGTCAATTTCTACTGTGCCAGTGAGAGCTTGAATGGCAATCACGCCCAGGGCATAAATATCGGTGCTAAGTTGCGGATTGTTATCTTCTTGCTCAAAGGAAATGTATCCAGGGGTGCCCACGAGTTCTACTGGGCTGTCATCGATCGGCTGTTTCCAAATTCCGGCAATATCTTTGACTCCGCTACAGCCCAACAACACAAACTTGCCATCACGCCAGCGCCGAATTAGGTTTTTGGGGTTGATGTCTTGATGAATGAAGTTTTGGTGGTGGACAAATTCTAAAATGCCCAGAACATCTTGCAGCATTCCCACTACTTGGGCTTGGTTCCAGGGTTTTTCGGGAACTAGTTCGACGCTAAGCATCTGACCCTCAATATATTCTTGCACCAAATAAAGATTTTCTTCGTCTTCAATTTTGGCCAGAATACGAGGAATTTGGTCGTGCTGGCCAAGTTGGTAGAGCAGTTCGCTCTGCACTTCAAAGCTTTTTTTGACCAAAGAAAATGGCTGATTCTCCATCGAAGACGCTCCGCGAACGGCCTGTTGCGGGCGATAGCGTTTGAGAACGCACTGAGGCTGACCAGGAAGTTCTTTGCTTTTGGCTAGATAGGTTTCGCCAAATCGACCAAGCCCCAAGAACTTGGTGATGTCGTACTGAGCATGGATCTTGTTGCCGAGCATAGATCTTTATCGAAACGACTGAGGTTGTACCCGTTGGTTTCAGGGTGGATTCGATCCTAACATGTATCGATCGGTACAATGGGTGATCAGCGCCAGCCCAGACCCTAGATGAGTTTTAGTCTATGGGGTAAAAAATTGGTACAGTGGCTAGTATTAGTGATAGCTCCGATGAGATTTGATCATGCAGACTATTTCGATTACGACTGTTTCGGCTACTAATGGCGATCAGCTATACCATGCAGTCATGGGTAGCCAACAATCTACTGGCAAAACAGCCGGTGAGGCGTTGGATGCTTTGACTATGCAGATTGGCAACACAGAATTAAATGGATTTTTACTGCTCCCAAATTTCCAACCAGATCAATTTTTCACAGCTCATCAACAGCAGCGATTGACAGAGCTAATGAGTAGCTGGAGAGTAGCTCATGATCGGGGTGAAGAGTTGCCTTTGGGGCAACAAGCTGAGCTAGATAAATTAATTGAGGCCGAATTATATGCGACAGCAGAACGTGCTAAATCCATCATTGATCAAGTCCACTTATGAATCCTCTATATTTTTTGGTGGCTGAGCGCGCTCAACATCGGTGTGAATATTGTCGTGCGCCAGAATCGATATTTAACATTGTGATGGAGGTTGAACATATTATCCCAGTATCAAAGGGAGGTAGTGACTCAGATGACAATTTAGCTTTGGCTTGTCGATCTTGTAATGGGTTTAAGGGTATTCGTAGCAGCTACATTGATTCTGAATCAGGGCAAGAACAGCGGTTTTATCACCCAAGACAGGATCAGTGGGCAAATCATTTCAGTGTAAACATTGAATCTGGGGAAATCGTTCCATTGACGGTCATGGGACAAGCCACAGTGGCTTGTCTTAAAATGAATAGTCGGGCACAGTTTGTTGCCAGACAGTTTTGGATTCAGCTCGGTTTGTTTCCTTAGGCCAAAATTCTGCTGTAATAGTTGGAAACCTAGCTTAAGATATATCTACCTGCTTATCTACAACTTTTCTGCGCTATGTACCGATCGACCCTG
>JAYUSR010000084.1:0-53994 GCA_043755575.1 Synechococcales cyanobacterium | reverse complement strand
TAAAGAAGACTTACAGCAATTAAACGAACTTGCCACCACTTACCGCCAAGAAATTACTGCTCTGAACGATCGGGTGCAGAATGTTGAAACTAAATTAGCTCAAAACAAAGAAACTAATACCTTTTCGCCCAACACTAAGTTGGTTGGGGAAGTAATCTTTGCTTTAAGTGGTTATGGCGGCTCTCCTGGTGCCAACCCTAGCGGTACCATCTTCTCCGATCGAGTGCGCTTAAACTTCGATACTAGCTTTACTGGCAAAGATCGTCTGCGTGCTCGAATCCAAGCTAGAAACACGACCCCTTTTAGTGGCGCAGCAACAACCGGTACTAATACTACTCGTTTAGGATTTGATGGTAACGAAGAAAATTCTTCCTTTATTTCTTTGCTCCAGTACAAACTACCGCTGGGTGACAAAGCTACCGTCATTTTAGAATCGGTTGGTAGTGAGTTTAATGAAAACATGTATACCTTCAATCCGCTGCTGTCATCTGGTGGCGGTGGTTCTATTTCGCGCTTTGGGCGTTTCAACCCGATTTATCGACAAAGTGGTGATGGGGCAGCTGTTACAGCAGAATATAAACTTAGTGATAAAATCACTGGTTCGATCGGTTATGCCGTTCCTGGTACGACATCGGCCAATCCTGCTACCGGTGTATTTGGTGGTTCTAACTCCTTTATTGGTCAACTGCGCTTTGAAGCTAGCCCAGGCATTGATTTAGGCCTAGCTTATGCTCGGTCTTATAGTGTTGCTGGTACAGGGGTTACTGGTAGCACTGGTACTACCTTGGCTAACAATCCTTTCGGTGGTGTTCCGACTAGTGCCAATCACTATAGTGCTATGGCTAGTGCTAAGCTTTCCCCTGGCTTGGTTATTTCCGGCTGGGTTGGTTCCACTAATGCTAGAGAAGAAGGTGGGGCAGGCACTGCTGATATTTTTAACTACGCTGTTTCGGCGGCTTTCCCTGACTTCGGAGCCAAGGGCAACGTACTGGGCTTTACCGTTGGTGCGCCACCGAAAGTAACCGGTGGTACCGTTGCTCAAGCTGCTGGTGTTAATCCTTTACATTTAGAAGCTATCTACAAAGTTAAAGTTAGCGACAACGTTGATGTGACACCGGGTTTGTTGTTGATTACCAATCCTGATACTAGTAGCCTGGGTACTGAGTATGTGGGCACAGTCCGCACTACTTTTAAATTCTAAATTTTACCCATTTTTTTGATGCTACTAACCGCCCTCAGTTTTTGAGGGCTTTTTTATGGCTCTCAACCAAACCGATATCCAAAACCACGCACTGTCATTAAATACTGAGGACGGCTGGGGTCTTCTTCAATCTTGGAACGGAGCCAGCGAATATGCACATCCACAGTTTTGGTATCCCCCATAAAATCCGCTCCCCAAACTCTTTCAATCAACAAATCCCGCGAAAACACTCGCCGAGGATTCTGCATAAATAGAATCAATAGGGCGAATTCTTTCCGCGATAGGTTAATTTCTTTTTCATTGATCAATACCCGATATTGCTGAGGGTAGAGAATAATATTGCCATGTTCGATCGTCTCTTCCAGATCAGTCTCGACCGCACCAGAGCGACGAAACAACGCCCGACAACGCGCCCGCAGTTCAGACAACCCAAAGGGTTTCACTAAATAATCATCAGCCCCAGTCTCTAAACCCACCACTCGATCGGCTTCACTGCCCCTCGCGCTGAGCATCAAAATTGGTACCATGCTGCCCTGCTTGCGAATAAACTGACACAGGTCTAAACCATTAATTCCGGGCAACATTACATCAAGAATAATTAGATCGATCAATATTCTATCGGCTTCGCGATCGCTGACCATCTGACCAACTAGATCGATTGCGGCTCGACCATCACTGGCGGTCATCACATTGTAGCCCTCACCGATCAGAAACTGGCTCACCGAGTCACGAATCGTAGCTTCATCTTCCACCACCAAAATACATTTTTTTGCCCCAGGAATTTGCTGAAAATTAGAACCGATCCTCGTCATAAAGCTACCGAAACAGCAAATATTATTGAATGCAAACCGAGACAATTATGCCTCCATGTTTGCTTGTACCACGATTTAACACAACTCTGTATATCCCTTAACCAAACCCTAACCTAAAGATTACTTTTTCTTTGGTTTAGACCTCTATGGTGATGGTATTGCTAGCCAGCAGGCATTTGCTATGCTTTTAAATCTCCCCCATCCCGAAGTTTTTCGGTTTCCTCATGCTGATCGCCAGCTAGAAGAGCTGTATCAGCATAAAAAAGTCTTGAATTATCACAAAGGTAAGGAAATTCCTCTATTCAAGCAAGATATATTATTGGTGCAACAAGGTATTGTGCACATCTCTACCTTCGACGATGAGGGAAACAGTATGTTGTTAGCCTTGGCTTCTTCCTCAATGCCATTTGGGCTACCACTAACATTCGTTGATCCCTATATTGCGACAGCTCTCACCAATGTAAGTCTGCTCCGATTTACGGCAGCAGAAATCGATCAATATTTTGACCTGAATCGCTTAGTTCTTCGGGGACTTGATCAACGTCTTCAGCAATCGGAAGCGATCCAATCGATTTTAGGAAGTCGCCATATTCAAGAACGTCTTTATCGTTTTTTATTGCTGCTGAGCAGAGAAATTGGGGAGCCGGTGGCAGACGGGATGCGTATCACCGCGCGCTTAACTCACCAACAGTTAGCAAGTACGATCGGCACCACCAGAGTAACGGTTACTCGAATCTTGGGGAAGTTGCAAGGAAATGGCAAAATTAAATTTGATAGCAACCGTCACCTGGTGGTGGCAGTGCCGCACCACAATGTAATCCACCCAGTGAAGTCACTAGTGGCAATTGCTAATTAACGCTATGCGATGGAATAAATCGATCCGTAACATCATCGTAATATCGCTAATATCACTACTGATAACTATCGGTGGCGGCGGAGCACTCTCTTTTATGAGCAATACTCCCGGTTTACGCAGCAACACCATCATTATGATTGGGGATGGTATGGGGTGGGAGTTAACCAGAGCCGCAGCGATCGCGAGTCTCATCAAAAATGGTAAAAAAGGCACCACTCTTCAGGATTTTTACACCAAAGAAAAGGGCTTTGGCCTGAATATGCAAAAGCTGAAGGGCTATGCCTTAGCCACTACCTACGGGACAACCGTACTGGGTGCTGATGGACTGTATAGCAATAATCTCAGCGCTTTAGATGACTCCCAAGATGGCACTGGCCAGAGTTCCCTCCGACCGAATTTTCGCTTTAATCCCAGTTTCAATCCTGGCTTCAAGCCTAGTGGTGGAGCAAGCTTTACTAATACGACTGGCAACTTGGTGGGCTACGACCCCCGCCGGGGTGGGATCAATCCCTGGACTCCCGGTAGTGACCCCAGTTATATAAAATATAGCTATCCAGACTCTGCCAATACGGCTACTACTCTCTACACTGGAGTCAAAAGCTACAATAACGCGATTGGAGTAGATATTTATGAGAAACCTCTAGAAACTATCCTCAAAACTGCTGCCAAACAGGGTAAATCTACTGGGCTAGTGACATCAGTGCCGATCGATCATGCCACACCGGGAGCGGCGGCGGCTAACGTCAATCGCCGCACCAAATATGATGTTAATGCTCCCAAGGCATCACCCCTCGATAACATTTTGCAGCAAGAACTGCGGATTTACCAACCCACTGTGCTATTGGGCGGCGGTCATCCGCTTTCTAATGTGAAAAAGCCTTTGCCATCCGGCGTAGAATCAGATTTTACTTACATCAGTGACCAAACTTATCAAATCCTTAAGGCCAAACCTAACGATAATATTTATGGATATACGTTTCTAGAACGTGGTTCTCAAGCCACTAGTAAATTATTAGTCACCGCCGCTAAGATTAAACCCAATCGCGGCCAACGATTGCTAGGACTCTATGGAGCAAAAGGTCAAAATGGTAACTTACCGGTCAGCGGGGCTAATGGCAATTATCGCACCACTGGTTTGGATATGTTTAAGGTGCACAGCACTCAAGGGTTAAAACCAGATACCGATCGACCACTAGCCATTGGACAAACTCCCGCCCAATTTATTAGCCAAGAGCGCTCGGAAAACCCCACTCTTAGCGACTTGACCACCGCCGCCCTCACCGTCTTGAACAAAAATCCCAAAGGTTTTTGGTTGATGGTCGAAGGTGGTGACGTGGACTGGTCTGCCCATGACAATAATATGGACAACTTGATTGGAACCGTCCTGGATTTTGATCGGGCGGTAGGCAAAGTGATCAGTTGGATTGAACAAAACGGCGGTTGGCAAAGCAATCAGCTGATTGTTACCGCCGATCACGATCACTACTTGACGCTTAATCCAGATTTCCCGGCTCAGCTCCGGCGCCAAGGGGCTAAGAGATTAACAGATATTGACGATAGCATGGGGGCTGGTCACTATTGGGGTTCTGAACCAGCGGCTCGAAAAGACAACCAAGGAAAAACACTTGCCGAAACTGGCAAGTATGGCTGGGGAAATCATGCTAACCGACCGGTACCAGTTTATTATCAAGGTTTTGCTTCTAATGTCTTAGACCAATCGATTGGGAAAGGATTTAGTAACTATAGTTTTAATATTCCTGGTATTCCGGGACTCATCGATCAGGTGCATATCTACCAGACTCAATTGGCAGCAGTGAAAAGAACCAAAAAGTAAATAATGTTGGTTGCAACTACTCCTGCCGTAACAACACATCAGCTACTTTCCGAACGTCGTGCATCGCCACTACATCATGCACCCGCAGGATGTCTGCATCATTGGCAATGGCTGCACAGCAAGCGGCGGCCGTACCCCAAACTCGTTGCGATGGATCGGGCTGCTGCAAAATTTGGCCAATGAAGTTTTTGCGGGATACTCCTACTAGCAACGGGAGTTGCAAGCGCTGCCGGAGGAGCGGCAGATTTTTAAGTAAATCAATATTCTGCTGATAAGTTTTGGCAAAACCGATACCGGGGTCAATGATAATATTCGATCGATCGATCCCACAATCCACAGCTACTTGGATACGTGCTGCTAAAAAATCGCCGACTTCTGTCATCAGATCTTGGTAGTCGGTTAGCTGTTGCATGGTAGCCGGAGTACCACGCATGTGCATCAAGGCGATCGGCACTCCCAATTCTGCGACTGTTGGCAGCATTTCGGGATCCAAGATGCCACCTGAAACATCGTTGACGATATTCGCGCCAGCTTCGATGGCCGCTCTGGCGACAATGGCTTTAGTGGTATCGATCGATATCGGAATAGTTAGTCCTTGTTGGCGAATGTTCCGAATTACTGGAATGACCCGCTCTAATTCTTGGATGCTACTAACTGGGGTGGCTCCTGGCCGAGTGGATTCGCCGCCAATATCCAAAATATCGGCTCCGGCTTGGACAAACTGAACCGCTTGTTGACCGGCGGTTGCCACCGAGTAGAATTGGCCACCATCGCTAAAACTATCCGGCGTGACATTAATCACCCCCATTAAATAGGTGCGACTGCCCCAATCGAATAGTTGTTGAGCAATCAGCTGCGGCTTCAATAAATCACTCAAAATTACCCACTGGATGAATTCTAATATCACTCGATTTTCGGGATATTTTGTCGTACACCCCCAGAATCTTTCCTAGGGGATAGTTTTAAATTAACTCTCAGCCGTCGAAGCTGCCAACTCCGCCAATCGCTCTTGCTGATCCTGAGAAATACAACTCTGAATCACCTCCTCCAAATCACCTTCCAACACCGGACTTAAGTTGAAATTTCGGCCTAAACGATGATCAGTAGCGCGACTATCTTTATAGTTGTAAGTCCGAATCTTCTCCGATCGAGAACCCGTTCCCACCTGCGACCTGCGCATCGAAGTTACCTCATCTTGCTGCTCCCGCAGCTTAATGTCATAAAGTTTCGCGCGCAGAATCTGCATCGCTCGTTCTTTGTTTTGACGTTGCGATCGCTCTTCCGTACAAAATATCCGAATACCTGTTGGCTTGTGAAACAAGTCCGCCGCCGTCTCTACCTTGTTCACGTTTTGTCCACCAGCTCCGCCAGACCTAGCCGTACTCATTTCAATATCCTTAGGATCGATGTAGATTTCTACCTCGTCCACTTCTGGCATGATGGCCACCGTCGCCGTTGAGGTATGCACCCGTCCACTAGATTCTGTTAAAGGCACCCGCTGTACCCGATGAACACCGGCCTCAAACTTCAGCTCACTGTAGACCATGTCACCCTGAATTTCTAGGACGGCCTCTTTAAAGCCGCCCATTTCCGCCAGCGATTCACTCACCAACGCTACTTTCCAGCGCTTGGTCTCGGCATAACGCGAATACATCCGTAGTAAGTCACCCGCCCAAATACTGGCTTCATCGCCGCCAGTACCGGCTCGGATTTCTAACATGATGTTCTTGTCATCATTGGGGTCTTTCGGTAGCAGTAATACTTTGAGCCGCACTTCCAAAGCATTAATTTTTTCATCTAGCTCGGCGGCTTCCAGTGTAGCCAATTCCTGCATTTCTAAATCAGCACCGGAATCTTTGACCATTTGTCTGGCATCAATAAAGTCCTCTTGAGCTTTTTTCCAGTCGTCATAGGTGTTAACGATGGTCTCTAAATCCGACCGGGCTTTCGCCACCCGCTGCAATTCCGCCGAATTGTTGATTACATCCGGGTCAGCCAACTTGCGCGTTAATTCATTAAAAGTTTGTTCGACGGAGTTAAGTTTATCGATTAAATATGATTCAGCCATGATCTGCGCCTCTTAATAAAATTCCCTAGATACCAAAAAGCATAGAGACAAAGGATCTAGTCCCCATCAGTCTCTATGCCAGGAAATTTTAGACAGCTACTTTTCAGTTTCAGCAGCAGCAGATTCATCGATCATGCCGTACTTGCGCATAAAGCGTTCTACGCGGCCTTCACTGTCAATAATTTTCTGGTTGCCAGTATAGAAAGGGTGGTTGCCCGACCATACGTCAACTCTTAGTTCTGGTTGAGTTGCACCGACGGTCATCACCAATTCGCCGTTACAAAATACTTTGGCATCAGGGTACCAAGTGGGATGGATATCAGGTTTAGCCATTGTTCTATGAAGATTTAATTAATAATTATACGACTAGTAATTTGAGAGTGGAGCACCAAAACACTCCACCAAACCAAATATTAACGTTTGGAGTACTGAGGAGCCTTCCGGGCTTTCTTCAAACCGTACTTTTTCCGTTCCTTGCAGCGAGGGTCACGAGTCATGTAACCTTCTACTTTCAACGGCTTCCGGTTTTCAGGATTTAGTCCACATAAGGCACGGGCTACGCCCAATTTCACGGCGTCCGATTGACCAGTCAATCCACCACCATGGGCGTTGACCAAAATGTCATACTCACCTTCTAAGCCCAAAGTTTCCAAAGGAGCCTTGGTTGCAGCTAAATAGCCAGTATTAAATTGGAAGTACAGGTCGCCCTCTGTACCATTAACCACTAGCTTGCCAGTACCAGGAACTAACCGCACTCTAGCGATCGCCGATTTCCGCCGACCAGTGCCCCAATATACAGCTTTACCGCTTTTATCAGTTGCTTGCATTATTTATTACCCTTAGGAATAGTATTGATAGTTAAAGATTCAGGCTTTTGAGCAGCATGGGGATGTTCCGTGCCAGCGTAAACCTTGAATTTGGTAAATAGATGTCTACCCATCGAGTTCTTGGGTAACATGCCTTTAACAGCTTGTTCCAAGATTCTCTCTGGTAAACGATCTTGCAGTTTAGCAAAAGTTTCAGTTTTCATCCCACCGGGACGGCCAGAGTGCCGACGGTAGAGCTTTTGGGAGCTTTTTTTGCCAGTAACTTCAATCTTTTCAGCATTGATGACTACTACAAAGTCACCGGTATCGATATGTGGCGTAAAAGTAGGCTTGTTTTTGCCACGTAAGATCATCGCAATCTCGGTCGCTAAGCGGCCTAAACGCTGGCCTTCAGCATCGACAATGTACCATTTTTGGTCAGCTTGATTGTCAATCGGTAAAATTGTTTTTTCCATAGTTTTAACTCTAAAATTCAGAAATATTGGGGGAATTCAACAACCACTGTGGTTGGGTGTCGAACCAAACAGCGGGGGCAAAGGGCATTTCCGGGTAACCAACTCGGAGTAAGCACAGTCCTTTCGCCGGAGCCGAATGCTTGACTAGGTCGCGCCGCTCAGTTTGCCAGATTTTGGTAAACTGCTCACAGCTGAGATCACCTCGGCCAACTAGTACTAGCATTCCAACTAGGAGCCGTACCATCCCGTACAAAAAACCATTGGCTTGGATTTCGATCGAGATCAGCGAACCAGAAGATTCACAACTCACTGCTTGTACTTCTACCCAGGAATGGGTACGGCTCGAATCGGAGCGATGAAAGGCACTGAGGTGATGACGACCAAGAAGGGGCTGGATAGCTTGCTCCATCTGCTTTACATCTAATGGCTGGTGATAATGGTGCCAAGTATACGGAGCCAAAAATAAGTTGGGTAAGGCATCGGTATAAATGGTGTAGCGGTAGCGCCGCCAAGTCGCGGAGAAGCGAGAGTGCCAGTCCAGGGAAACAGTTGCTGAACCACGAATCATAATGTCATCGGGTAGGCGACCATTCAAGATAGCTTGCCATTTGTCTGGTGGTACGACGGTGTGGGCATCGAAGTGGGCAATTTGCGCCGCTGCATGTACCCCGCTGTCGGTGCGGCCAGCACCCTGGACTTGCACGGGCTGTTTGAGAACAGTGGTGAGAACGTTCTCAATTTCTCCTTGGACACTCCGCTGATGAGGTTGGCGTTGCCAGCCGTGGAAATGAGTCCCGACATACTGAATTGCTAGAGCAACACGCTGTCGATCGCCAGTAGCTGGAATTACCAAGGAGTCAGCCACAGGCTTACATCAACTCGATGATAGCCATTTCGGAGTTATCACCGCGACGACGCATGGTAGTCGTGATTTTAGTGTAACCACCTTTCCGATCGGCATAGCGAGCAGGTGCGCTCTCAAACAACCTATGTACCAAATCTTTGTCATAGATGTAACCCATCGCCATCCGGCGATCGGCGAGAGTGCCAGACTTAGCTAAAGTGATCATACGCTCAGCTTCCGATCGCATGGCTTTTGCTCTAATCTTGGTGGTAGTAATTCGACCGTGGCGGATCAGCTCAGTGGTCAGGGAACGCAACAGAGCTTTTCTTTGGTCGGCTGGTTTGCCCAGCATGGGCACGCGGCAACCGTGGCGCATTAATTTTCTCCTAAAACAAATAAAAACGAAAATCAGCTGAAATTATTCCAGCCTGTTTGATTTAACCCTTCGGGGTTTTATCGTGAGGTAGCATAATGCCCAAACGACGCTGTAGAGCTTCAATTACTTCTTCGGCCGATTTCTGGCCAAAGTTTTTGATTTCCAACAGGTCTTCTTGGGTATAACCCATTAAGTCCGAAACGGAATTAATCTGTGCTCGTTTGAGACAGTTGTAAGCCCGTACTGACAAATTTAGTTCCTCGATCGGCACCTGGCTAGCGGGATCTTCTTCGGAGGTAAACTCCTCAGGAAATGCTTCTAGACTGATATCTTTAAGAGGGTTTAGCAGGTCTACCAAGATTTTGGCAGATTCACTTAGAGCTTCTTGGGGAGTAATACTGCCATCAGTCCAGATCTCTAAAATCAAACGATCCTTTTCTGGACAGCCGTCTACCCGGACATCTTCCACCAAATAGTTCACTTTCAAAACCGGCATGAATACGGCATCAATTTGCAGTAAATCCATGGCCAGACCCTGTTCGCGAAACTTATCAACAGAGCGATATCCTTTGCCCCGTTCAATCCGAAACTCCATTTCCAGCTTGCCACCTTCAGCAACAGTAGCTACATACTGGTTATGGTCTACAGCTTCCACCTCTGATGGCAACTCAAACATACCGGCAGTCACCCGAGCGGGGCCAGTCACATTCAGACGGCCAATTTGGGGCTGAGAGGTATAGCTTTTAAGAACTACCTCTTTCATATTCAGCAGTAGTTCCAAAACATCTTGGCGTACCCCAACCAGAGTAGCAAACTCATGGTTGACCGTAGTGAACTTGGTTTCGCCTTTTTCGCCCCGAATATTTTCCGAGCGTACCAGACCAGCAATGCGCACCGCCGTAATAGCGGTGCCTTCCAAGTTGGATAGCAATACTCGGCGCAGAGCATTACCGATGGTGGTACCTTGACCACGATCTAACGCCTCTAGTACAAACTTGCTGTACTGAGTTTGATTAGGTTCGGACTTAGACTCGACACATTCGATCTGAAACTGCATTACCAGTGACCTCCATTAAGCAGTTTGTACAAATACCATAAGCTCTAAACCCGTCGCCGCTTGGGTGAGCGACAGCCATTGTGAGGCACTGGGGTCACATCACGAATCAAAGTGATTTCCAAGCCAGCGCCTTGCAGAGCGCGAATGGCAGTTTCTCGACCAGAGCCGGGGCCACTGACCATGACTTCAATTTGGCGCATTCCTTGATCCATTGCCCGCTTTGCTGCACTTTCTGAAGCGGTTTGGGCAGCAAAAGGAGTGCCTTTCTTCGCGCCTTTAAAGCCGCTAGCACCACTTGATGACCAAGAAATTACATCACCATTGTTGTCAGCGATCGTAATAATTGTATTGTTGAAGGTAGAGCTGATATAGGCAACACCATTGGGTACGTTGCGTTTTTGCTTTTTACTACCAGTTTTTTTACCGGGTTGTCGAGCCATAGTCAGTACTAAATAATTTAGCTAGGTGATCGATTTAAGTTTCAACTGAGAAATTTATTAAAAGTCAAGTCAGGTTTTAGAATTGCCCATTCACAGCTAACGGCCAATAGACCTAGAGGGTACTACTGACCAGCAAAAGCTATTCATAAAGCTATCTATTTCTTGCCGGGTGCTTTCTTCTTACCCGCAACTGTCGCCCGCCGACCACGTCTGGTACGCGCATTAGTGCGAGTCCGTTGACCGCGTACAGGTAGACCCATACGGTGACGGCGACCGCGATATGTACCGATGTCGGCTAATCGCTTGATATTCATCTGTTCCCACCGTCTGAGGTCGCCCTCAATCTGGTAGTCTTTTTCTACGGTTTCCCGCAAAACGGAAACATCAGCTTCGCTGAGGTCTTTGACACGAGTGTCTGGGTTAACCCCAGTCTTAGCTAAGACCTGATGCGATCTTGTTAGACCAATTCCGTAGATGTATGTGAGACCAATTTCGATCCGCTTGTCGCGGGGCAGGTCTACACCAGCTATCCGTGCCACACTTTTTCTCCCTATCGAGTTTACCGACTAAATTAAACATATAAACAGCCCAAACAATTCACCGAGTTGGTAAATTATCCTTGACGCTGCTTATGCTTGGGGTTGGTACAGATGACCATTACCCGGCCACGTCGTTTGATGACGCGACACTTTTCACATATCTTTTTAACTGATGCTCTGACTTTCATGCCAAATTGGGGCAATAGTGCAAGTTTTACATTATAGCGAACAAAGAAGGACATGTAAACTGCTTACATGCCAAGCCTCATCTTTTTTGGAACTGTTTAACGACCTTTATTACGCAGGCGATAGGTAATACGTCCTTTACTCAAATCATAAGGAGTTAGTTCTACTTTCACCCGATCGCCTTGCAGAATCTTGATATAGTTCCGGCGAATCTTACCGGAAATGTGCGCCAAGACATTAAAGCCGTTGTCCAAATCTACCCGAAACATAGCGTTGGGCAATGATTCCATCACAGTCCCTTCCATCTCAATCAAATCTTGTTTAGACAAGTGTTAAATACCTCAAATTGAACGTAATTAATGCAGTAGCCACTGATACTCAACTCCATTCTAGCAAACAAAATTGCCGCCATTGACAGACGGCAATTAAAGTTGTATTGAATAAACTTTACTTCAAAGCTGCCTTGAGAGCGCTGGCGACTAGCTTTAGATCTTGATTACCATTTACTTGGCGCATGCGTTGCTGCTTTTGATAAAAAGCAATTAGCGGCGATGTTTGCTGATGGTATATTACCAACCGCTTCCGAATGATATCGGCATTATCATCAGCACGACCGCGCAACATCAATCTTTCCACCAAAACATCGTCGGGAACAAACAGCTCTAAAGCTGCATAGTCCTGTTGGTTGATTTCTACCAATAGTTGATCGAGAAATTTCGCCTGAGCAGCGTTGCGCGGAAAACCATCTAGAATCCAACCAGTTGCGGCATCAGCTTGGGCTAGCCGATCGCGGATCAGATCCAGAATCAGTGAATCTGGTACTAAATCGCCAGCATCCATGTAGCTTTTAGCTTTGAGACCCAGCTCAGTTTGGTCTTTGACCGCTGCCCGTAGGATATCACCAGTGGAAATATGCGGAATTTGGATGTTTTCCGCCAAAATTTGAGCTTGAGTGCCTTTCCCAGCACCAGGTGCACCAATAAAAATCAATCTAGTCATAGCTCTACTGTTTCACCATCCCTTCGTAACGTTGGGAGATGACGTAGGTTTGGACTTGCTTGGCAGTTTCAATCGCTACCCCTACCAAAATCAGTAAAGATGTTGCCCCAAAACCCTGGAACGTAGTTACTCCTAGAGCGTTCTCAATCACAGTGGGGATGATGGCTACCGCCCCTAAAAACAGTGAACCCAATAGAGTGAGTTTGTTTAGAACGCTTTCGATATACTTGCTGGTAGCCATGCCAGGCCGAACTCCGGGAATACTCGCACCCATTTTCTTGAGGTTTTGTGCCATGTCTACCGGGTTAACTACCAAAGTAGAGTAGAAATAGCTAAAAAAGACGATTAACAGTACATAAACCGAGGTGTAAATCCAGGGTGTCGAACCAGTCGGATTCATTGCATTGGCGGCAGTATTCAAACCCGTGTGAATGGTGTTCATGATTGGGCTGGTCGCAGCTGGACCAGCAGTAGCACCGGACAGAGCCTGCGGCAACACCAGTACAGAGGAGGCGAAAATAATGGGCATTACACCACCTTGATTGAGCCGCAGTGGCAAATAGCTGGTGCGTTCCCGGTACAAGCGTCGGCCTACTTGACGTTTAGCCGAGATAATTGGGATTTGGCGGGCACCTTCTTGGACGAAGACAATACAGACCGTCATCACCACGAATACGGCCAACAGGGCACCAGCCCGAATTAGAATCTGATTGTCACCAGTACTAGCTAACTCAAAGGTTTGCTGCAAAGATTTTGGAAAAACAGCCACGATGTTGATAAAAATCAGCAGGGAAGCGCCATTCCCAATACCGCGCTCGGTAATTAGCTCGGAGATCCACATTACAAACATGGAACCAGCTACTAGAGCTAGCACTGAACCGACCACAAAAAGGGGGCCTTCATTACCAGGCAGAGCGTATTTTTGTAAAAATAGTGCAATACCAATACTCTGCACTATGGCCCAGCCCAGAGCTACATAGCGAGTAATTTGAGAAATTTTGCGCCGCCCTGCTTCACCTTCCTCTTTTTGAAGCTTCTCCAGATAAGGTAAGGCTGTGGTTAAAAGCTGCAAAATAATCGAAGCGTTAATGTAGGGAATAATTCCCAGGGCAAATACGCCTACCGCCGAGAGGCCACCACCGGAGAAAATGTCGAGAAAACCAATAATAGAGCTACCTTGTAAAGCGCCAGAGATTTGTGCTCGATCGACACCTGGCATCGGCAAATAAACACCCAGTCTGGCCAAAATCAAGAGGCCAATAGTGGTCAAAATTCGACCCCGGAGACCAGCGGCTTTTGCCATCTGCCCGAATGTTTCCTGAGCGCTGGGCGCTCGGTCTTTACTCACTGCATTCATCTAATTAGAATACCTCGATTAAATTTATGATTTTTTACTGATATAGATTTGAATCCAGACAACCTAGATTTATTAACAAATACTAATTTTATGATTAGATATTTTTACTATTCTATCCTTCCCACTTCCAATTGGGATCAGAGTTGTCGCCAAATCTGCCAAAAACAAACCCACCGCAAGCTGGCACTATGACCAGACATTACGATGGATTCACTAGAAACTTAAGAAGTCTAGATGACTTCACAAGTGCCACCAGCGGCTTCAATTTTAGCCTTGGCTCCGGCCGTAAAAGCACCTGCTTTACAAGTTAGAGCTACAGATAGGTCACCATCGCCTAACAGCTTCAGGGGACCATCGTTAGTAGTAACAATGCCAACAGCCATCAAGGACTCGATTGTTACTTCAGTACTAGCAGGTAAGGAAGCCAATTTACTGACGTTAATGATGGTATATTCCTTACGGTTAATCAGCGGGAAGCTTTTGAGCTTTGGTAGGCGCCGATAGAGGGGCATTTGTCCCCCTTCAAAACCAGGACGAGTAGGACGACCAGAACGGGACTTTTGCCCCCGCATTCCGAAACCGCCACTAGCACCTTGACCCGCTGCCACACCGCGACCGATCCGGCGTTTGCGGTGCTTAGAACCCGCTTTGGGTTTTGCGTCGTTTAATCTCATGGTGAATAAATCTCAAATGAAAGTGGAATAGAACTTAGGCGAACAGACTCTCCACGGTCACACCGCGATCTTCTGCCACCTGATTGAAACTACGTAGGGTTTGTAGAGCATTGACTGCCGCCCGAGCGTTGTTAAGGGGATTACCAGAACCCAGCTGCTTAGCCAAAATATTCTTGACCCCAGCCAGCTCTAGTACAGTACGCACAGCACCACCAGCAATTACTCCAGTACCAGGAGCTGCTGGACGCATCATTACATTAGCACCACCACCGGCTCCGACGATCGGATGAGGAATGGTATTGGATTTGGTGAGAGGCACATCAACTAGGTGTTTTTTACCATCGGCTACGCCTTTTTTTACAGCACCGATGACATCACTAGCCTTGCCGACACCCACGCCGACTTGACCTTTTTCATTGCCGATTACGACGATTGCCCGGAAGCTGAGCTTTTTACCACCTTTGACCACCTTGCTCACCCGTCGAATTTGGATGATGCGCTCTTGGTAGGCTGATTCCTTTTCTTTGTTGGATTTGTTGCCTTTACCGCGCTTTTGCTGCTGTTGCTCTTTTGCCATGATTTTAAATATATGTTTTATCAAAGGTAATTAGAAATCTAAGCCAGCCGCCCGCGCAGCTTCGGCAAGGGCTTTGACTCGACCGTGGTATAAGTTGCCACCGCGATCAAACACCACTTGGGCAATACCTTTAGCCAAGGCTCGTTCGGCAACTAATTTACCAACAGCGGTAGCTGCAGTAATGTTACTACCAGAGCTTAGTTTGGTCTTGATTTCTTTATCAACAGTGGCAGCAGCGGCCAAGGTGTGCTGCTGAACATCATCAATTATTTGAGCATAGATGTGTTGGCCAGAGCGAAAGATCGCTAGTCTGGGTCGGGCAGAAGAACCACTGACCCGCTTCCGCACGCGGAAGTGCCGACGTTGTAGAGAGGCTTTGCGAGTTAATTTCATAATCTATTTCTTACCTGATTTACCAGCTTTACGTCTGACGACTTCGCCTGCGTAGCGAATACCCTTACCTTTATAAACTTCTGGTGGCCTGACATCGCGAATCCGTGCAGCAGTATTGCCCACCAATTCTTTATCAATACCACTGACGGTAACGTTAGTGGTACCTTCTACTGCCATCTGGATGCCAGCGGGCGGAATGATTTCAACGGGCTTACTGTAGCCAACGTTCAAAATCAAGTTGCTACCCTGCACCTGTGCTCGATAACCAACCCCTTGAATTTCCAATTTTTTCTGAAAGCCTTGGGAAACACCATCAACCATGTTGGAGACAAGCGTCCGACATAAGCCATGACGCTGGCGTGCCATCCGCGACTCATTGACGCGCGTGACAGAGAGAGTTGTACCCTCTTTGTCGATTTTAACGCCTTCGGGTAAAACTCTGGAGAGCTCGCCTTTAGGACCTTTTACTAAAACTTTTTGACCATCGATCGTTACTTCAACCTTCGCGGGGAGTTCGATCGGTCTTTTACCAATACGAGACATATGTGGGGATTTCTCCTTGTCAATTTACTTTTTTTGAATCAGGGGAGAAAGAAGCTACCAAACGTAGCAAAGAACTTCGCCGCCCAGACCTTGTTTCCGCGCTTCTCTGTCGGTCATGATGCCACTGGAAGTGGAAATAATTGCAATCCCAATACCGCCCAAGACCTTAGGTAGATCTTTGTGGTTGGAATAAACGCGCAGACCCGGCTTACTCACCCGCTTCATAGCAGTGATAATCGGCTGGCGATTTTTATTTTTGTACTTGAGAACTAGCACCAAATGCTTGTTGATACCTTCGCCGTCTTCAGTGATTTCAGCAATATAGCCTTCGCTCTGGAGAACTCTAGCAATACTGCGGGTCATCTTAGTGGCCGGGATGTCCGTGGTTTGGTGCTTGACAATGCTCGAATTGCGAATCCGAGTCAGCATGTCTGAAATAGTGTCGTGTGCCGCCATGTGTCAGTTTTTAGTTGTTAGTGGCTACTTATTGGTCACGGAAAGGCATACCCATTGCTTTGAGCAATGCGCGACCTTCCTCGTCGTTGTTAGCTGAGGTGATGATCGAGATGTCCATCCCCCGAATTTGATCGACTTGATCATATTCAATTTCTGGGAAAATTAGCTGCTCGCGAATCCCGACGCTGTAGTTGCCGCGTCCGTCAAAGCTTTTTGGGCTAATGCCCCGAAAATCCCGAATTCGCGGTAGAGATAAGTTAATAAATCTATCTAAGAACGCATACATCCGCTCGCCTCGCAATGTCACCATTACACCGACGGGCATCCCTTCGCGCACCTTAAAACCAGCAATTGCTTTCTTAGCTCTAGTAATTACTGGTTTTTGACCAGTGATTTTAGCAATTTCGGCAACAGAAGATTCTAAAGCTTTCGCATTAGTAGCTGCTTCACCCAAACCACGGTTCATGGTGATTTTAGTAACTCTGGGTACTTGGTGGATGTTGGTATAGCCAAATTGCTCTTTTAATTTGGGAACAATTTGTTCTTGGTATTTAATCTTGAAATTTTGTGCCATGGGTCGAAGTTCTGGGCTTGGTCAGAACCAATAGGGTTATTCAAATAGAAAGTTGAAGCTGATAGCTAGTCGATGATTTCGCCAGTTTTTTTCAACATCCGCACTTTCTTGCCTTCAGCAGTCACGGTGTAACAGATCCTGCTAGCAACTTTCTCTTTGTTGGAGTAAAGCATCACTTTGGAGCTGTGGATAGGCGCTTCGCTGGCATCAATTCGGCCAGTTTCACCTTCTTGGGTAGGTTTGATGTGTTTAGTACGAATGTTTACGCCTTTGACAATCACCTGGCTTTTTTCAGGAATAGTTCTTACGACTTCGCTGACTTGGCCTTTCTGCTTACCGGAGATCACTTGTACAGTGTCACCACTTTTAACATGCATCCGGTGCAGCACTTTGGGCTTTTGCTTTTTCATTACAATACCTCTGGTGCCAGGGAAACAATTTTAGTGAAACTTTTATCCCGCAGTTCTCTGGCCACTGGACCAAACACGCGAGTGCCCCGGGGATTACCGTCGGCATTAATTAGAACAGCAGCATTATCGTCAAAACGAATGCTCATGCCACTATCGCGACGCATGGTATAACGAGTTCGCACAATTACAGCGCGTACCACATCGGACTTTTTAACTCCCATATTGGGAACAGCGTCTTTTACAACAGCAACAATTTGATCGCCTACACCACCATAACGGCGGTTACCGGCACCGAGCACACGGATACATAATAGTTTCCGGGCGCCGCTGTTGTCTGCAACGTTTAAATAACTTTCTTGTTGAATCATGGTGACTTTAGAGGGTATTACCCAACTTTAAACTAGCTACGTTGACCGAATATTTCGGCTACTTGCCAGCGCTTCGTCCGACTGAGGGGGCGAGTTTCTTGAATCCGCACCCGATCGCCTGGTTTGCACTGGTTCTCTTCGTCGTGGGCTTTATATTTTTTGGTGCGGACGACTACTTTGCCATATTTAGAGTGAGCAGAGCGGTTTTCCACGGCTACTACTACTGTTTTTTGCATTTTGTCGCTGACGACCAAGCCCACTAGTTCTTTAACAGCCATATTTTTTCCTATTTAGCTTGAACAGGTGATTGAGCAGATTGCCGCTCGCTTTCCACTGTCATCAGTTGTGCCAGTTTGTGACGAGCATGTTTGAATTGGTGAGTTTTTTCTAGGCGATTGGTTGCTTGCTGCAAACGCAGTTCAAACAATTCCCGCTTGACGGCGACAATACCGTCGGCTACCTGTTGGTCACTAAGGACACGAATGTCAGACATTTTGGACAGAGCCATTAGCTTTCCTCCTCGGCATAGACTTGCTTGGCAACGAATTTGGTCTTGATTGGTAGTTTATGGGAAGCTAGGCGGAAAGCTTCTTTAGCTATCGGCTCGGCTACACCACCAATTTCAAACAACATCCGACCGGGCTTGACTACAGCTACCCAAAACTCAGGAGAGCCTTTACCAGAACCCATACGGGTTTCAGCGGGACGCATGGTCACAGGTTTATCGGGGAAAATCCGAATCCAGACTTTACCACCCCGCTTCATATAGCGGTTGACAGCTCGGCGGCAGGATTCAATCTGGCGGGAAGTGATCCAGGAAGGCTCGATCGCCTGTAGGCCAAATTCACCAAAATTGATGTTACAACCGCGAGTTGCTAAGCCGCGCATTCTACCGCGCTGCTGTTTACGGAATTTTGTTCTTCTAGGACTTAACATGGGCTTGATAAGATAAATGAATGTGAGGCTTTAGCCCTCGTCCGATCGATCTTCAAACTGTCTTCGCCGACCGGGTTGCCGCCGTTTAGGCTGAGCATTGGCTGGGACAGCTTCGTGTTCTTGACCAGGGATGATCTCACCCTTGAATACCCATACTTTGATACCCAAAATACCGTAGGTAGTAGAGGCCGTTTTGTAGGAGTAATCGATGTCGGCACGCAAGGTGTGCAAAGGTACTCGACCTTCGCGCGTCCATTCGGTTCGGGCAATTTCCGCACCGTTCAAACGACCACTAACTTGAAGCTTAATCCCTTGAACCTCAGCTCTTTGCGCTCGTTGAATAGCCTGTCTAACTACTCGCCGGAAAGAAACCCGTCGTTCTAATTGCTGACCGATAAACTCAGCAATTAGAGCCGCTTCGGCATCGACGCGCGTGATCTCAATCACGTTGATGCGAATTTGACGGTTACCGCCGCCCAAAGCTTTTACTAGCCCTTGACGCAAAGTATCAATGCCCGCACCACCTCGACCGACTACAACCCCAGGACGAGCAGTGTTGATCTCAACTTCGATTTGGTCAGCTTTACGCTCGATCCGTACTTTAGAAATACCAGCAGTACTGAGAACATTGTCTTTCTCAATAAACTGGCGAATTTTATAATCCTCTTGGAGTAGGGCTGGATAGCGCCGACCTTCCGCAAACCAGCGAGCACGATGCTCTTGAGTAATGCCGAGGCGAAAACCAATCGGGTGAATTTTCTGTCCCATACTTTGTTCTTGCTACTACTAATGGTAATGATCTAGTCTTCAGTTACTTCCGATACTGCTACCGTGATGTGGCAGCTAGGTTTGCGAATAGCAAAGGCGCGGCCTTGCGCTCTGGGGCGAAACCGCTTTAACACTGGTCCTTGATCGGCGTAAGCGCTAGATACCACTAGCTTCGCTGGGTTGAGACCGGCATTATGTTCAGCGTTAGCCACTGCTGAACGCAACACTTTGATGATTTCTTCACAAGCTTTGTAGGGCATGAATTCTAAGATAATTAGGGCTTCCCGATAGGAGCGTCCCCGAATCTGATCCAGTACCCGACGCACCTTGTATGGAGACATCCGAATGTACTTTGCGATCGCTTTAATTTCCGTCTTGTTATCTACTGCCATATTTATTTCCTGTGCAATCAGCTGGGCTTTTATCTACCTGCTTTTTTGTCGCCCTTAGCATGAGAGCGGTAAGTACGAGTTGGTGCAAACTCACCGAGCTTGTGACCTACCATTTGGTCGGAAACAAATACGGGGACATGCTGCCTGCCATTGTGAACGGCGATCGTATGACCAACCATTTGAGGCAAGATAGTAGAAGAGCGTGACCAAGTTTTGATCACTTCTTTTTTACCGCTGGTGTTCATCTTTTCGACCTTGGTCATCAGATGATCAGCGACGAACGGACCTTTTTTGAGAGAACGACCCATATTAGTTGTTGAAATAAACGACTTTGACTGAAAACAAGGAGATTTTGACGGGTTAAGCACCGCCAAAATTTGTCTGACCTAGTTCTGACGACCGCCTTTACCACGCTTGGAAGACTTCCGCCGCCGCCTGACAATGAACTTGGTACTAGGCTTATTCTTCTGCCGAGTTTTGTAACCCAAAGTAGGCTTACCCCAAGGAGTAACAGGGCCGCTGCGTCCGATCGGTGCCCGACCTTCACCACCACCATGAGGGTGATCACAAGGGTTCATTACACTACCACGAACTTTTGGTCTGCGGCCTTTCCAGCGGTTCCGACCGGCTTTACCAGCACTGAGGTTACGAGCTTCTAGGTTGCCAACTTGGCCAATGGTGGCATAACACTCTTTGCGCAGCATCCGGACTTCTCCAGAAGGCATCTTTAGAGTGACATAATCACCATCCTTAGCCACAATCTGCGCCCCAGCGCCAGCTGAGCGAGCAATTTGAGCACCTTTGCCAGCAGTCATTTCGATGCTGTGGACGGTGGTACCCAGTGGAATGTTGGTGAGAGGTAAAGCATTACCAATCTCGAAAGGAGCTTCGGGAGAGGTGATAATTTCGGTGCCAACTTCCAAGCCCACTGGATGCAGGATGTAACGCTTTTCACCATCACGGTAAAAAACTAAGGCAATCCGGGCGTTGCGGTTGGGATCGTATTCGATCGAAGCCACCCGTGCTGGGATATTAAGCTTGTCTTGACGACGGAAGTCAATGATCCGGTAGAGACGCTTGTGGCCGCCACCGCGCCGCCGACTAGTGATCACACCACGATTGTTGCGCCCTTTAGCGCGGTGTTTATAGACGGTTAATGATTTTTCCGGCTTACTCGCGGTAATTTCAGCAAAGTCCGAAATTACTGTTTCGCGTGTACTGGGCGTATATGGCCGATAAGAACGGGTACCCATAGGTTTAACTCAAATACAAATAATGGAGATAGATAACAGATCCTAAGCTTCAGGGAAGAGTGGGATGGATTGACCTTCAGCGACGGTCACGATCGCTCTTTTGTAGAGAGGCTTGTAGCCAGCAAAACGGCCAACCCGCTTTTTCTTCCGTGGTGGGTTGTAGGTATCGACTCGCACTACCTTGACATTAAAAACTACTTCGATAGCAGCTTTAATGTCGGTTTTGGTGGCCTTGGGCACTACGTCAAAGACAAACTTATTTTGTTCCATCTGGCGCGTAGCTTTCTCGGTAATCACCGGACGCTGCAAAATGTCAGGCAGGTCACGGACGCTAATTCTAGTTGGCCCGGGGGATCTAGTCGTCACTGTAAACCTCCTGAATCTTGGTGAGTGCGCTCTTAGTAAGTACGATGTGGTCAGAATTTAAAATATCAAAGATATTCAAACCTACTGCCGAGATTAATTTGACAGTAGCAATGTTACGAGCCGAGAGAAAAACATTCTCTGATTCGTTGACATCAGCCACGATTAGTAAGGTCTTTTTACCAGCTTCAACACCCCACCGAGCTAAGGCTTCTGTCAGCTCCTTAGTCTTAGGTTGAGCTAACTGAGTATCAAAATCTTCAACTACTACCATTTCATCAGCGCGGCTTTGGAAAGCAGTGCGCAGTGCTAACCGTCTTTCCTTGCGGTTCATTTTGGTGCTGTAGTCTCTAGGCTTGGGCCCAAAAATCACACCGCCACCCCGCCAAAGCGGCGAACGAATCGAACCCGCCCGAGCGCGACCAGTACCTTTTTGTTTCCAGGGTTTGCGGCCACCACCTTTAACTTCAGCACGGGTTTTAGCCGAAGCTGTTCCCTGGCGTTCGTTGTTAGCTTGGCGCACGAGGGCGCGGTGCACGATGTGTGCAGCATTTTCTTCAGAAGCAACTCTTAGGTCAAGGGCAGCAGAACCAGCCTCGGCTCCTTGCCAGTTGCGAACAGTGCAATTAGTCATTTTCTATATACTCCTACTTGCCTACTCTAACTTCAGGGATGATCCGCAGCAGAGTACCAGGCTTCCCAGGTACCGATCCAGCAATCAAAATAATGTTGCTTTCGGCATCTACTTTAATTACTGACAGCTTTTTAATAGTAATCCGCTTACCACCAAGCCGACCGGCCATCTTCTTACCCGGATATACCCGGCCAGGAGTGGTACCAGCACCAGTCGAACCAGGTTCGCGGTGATTTTTGGAACCGTGAGTCATGGGACCACGAGCAAAATTGTGACGCTTTTGCCAACCAGCAAAGCCTCGTCCAATACTGTCACCGCTAACATCGACTAGTTGCCCAACTGCAAACAAGTCAGATTTAATTTCTTGACCGACTGTCCATTCTCCGGCAGCATCTACTAAGAACTCTTGGAGATGACGCAGGGGCTTAGCCTCGGCTTTCTTTAAGTGTCCTAGCTCGGGTCTACTGAGCGCTTTTTCTTTGACTTCGTAATAGCCAAGCTGCACGGATTCGTAACCGTCAGTTTGTTTGGTCTTGATTTGCGTGACTGTACATGGTCCAGCTTGGACAACGGTAACGGGGATTGCTCGCCCGGTTTCTTTGTCAAAGACTTGGGTCATGCCAACCTTGGTGCCAAGTATGCCGATCGACATAGTTGAGGTCTTCCTTTTCTATTGAGACACTACATTTTGATGAACTTCCACCGGCGGGCGCGTTCATTGTGGGATTATTCCTGCTGTACTGAGTTCGTGAAATCGCTGCGCTTGTGGAGTTATTCCGGGAGCAGCTGTTACCAAAAATCTGTGCTGGAGGGCGAGTACTGACAGAGTTGTATATTTTTTGTTAGGACTGGAGCAGCTTTCACCGGTCAGTATCCACCCAAAACAACTTTGCTTGCTACGATAACCTTACGATCAAGAAGCTAAGTTTTGACCACAGCCTACAATAATAGCTTAGGGTGGCCACCTTGTCTATAAAGAAATTAACGTTGTTGATTTAACGCTTTAGTCAATAAATCAATTTAGCTGAACAGATTCACTGGTGTTGCAAGCGATCGATATCCCCCATAGATGTCGCTTGAACTCGCGTAGTTCTCCGCTGAGGGGAATTTGCCTTCCCCAGCTGTAGCATTCAAAACAGGCTTTTTCAGCTAACCCGACATTGCCCAAAATTGATATCCAATGGTTTGGGTAAGAAAAACAGGGAACTTTATAATTCAACAAACCCTGATCAATCAGAGCTAATGCAATGCCTCCTTGACTGATTGAGCGCTGCGCTTTTTCCAGAGCAGCAACCTCTCCACCCCAAGGCGTATAGTGATGCTGGACTTGCTCGTAACCCAATAAGTTTTTGATCCAATAAGTTACATCCCAAGGCCCAGTGATCCCCGCTAGGTCGCGTAGCAAAGCTGGAGCCTGGGGATGCACAGGCACCAACCAATTGGCCTGGTCGCGCAGGGTCGCTAGCACCAACCAATCCACTGGAGCCATCCGCAGATCGCCATAGCTGCGCCGCAAGCGGCTACTAGCCACAATGGGAGCTTGCACTCCCCTAAAACGACCTTCTTCAAACAATCCCCGACAAAGTTCCACATAACGATGGGGATGCTTCCGGATGAGTTCAAACACCACCACAGCTGGTCCGCAAAAGGGCTGCCCACCCTGCTTTACCTGCAAGGGATTATGCAAACGGGCAATCATCCCCGTCAGAATTTCGGTTTTGTCTAGGTAACGCCAAGCACTGGGCTTAGTTGATTGGATAAACTGCTCGATCGCCGCACTGGCACTGAAGTCGATCAAGCGATCTAGATCCGCCATGGCTAACTCCGTAAAGTTACTTGGAATTTATCCACTAAAATGTCTCGTACCTTTTGATGAGCTGGCTCAATGTCCTCATCTTTGAGGGTTCGATCGATCGCCCGATAAACCAAGCGCATAGCCAAACTGCGCTGACCATCCGGGACATTCTGCCCCCGATATTCATCAAACAGCCGCACATCGGCCAGCAGATCCCCAGCGGCTTGGCGCATCGATTTTTGCAATTCGGCCAAAGATACCTCTAGAGGAGCAAAGAAAGCAATGTCTCGATCGGAAGCTGGATAAGTCGAGAAAACTTGGTACAACGGCACCAGCTGCTCATCCTTAGCCAGATGCTCTAACACTACTTCTAAGTTTAGCTGAAAGGCATAGACCGCATCGGGTAGGTCTGATTCTTGGCGCAGTTGAGGATGGAGCTGGCCAAAGATGCCTAAGCGTTCGCCATGCAACCACAAAGAAGCAGTCCGCCCCGGATGGAACTGAGCGTTGCTTTGATCTACTTGATATTCCACGGGCATTCCCAACCGTTGCCAAATATTATCCAGCAGACCCTTAGCCTCGTACCAAGTCAAAGGCTGAGGTTTGTCACTGGTAGTCCACCTCTCGGCCCGAGCATCACCGCCACAAATACCAGCCAGCACATCGGCTTCGATCAGGCCAGATTCATCTTTGCTAAAGATCTTGCCAATTTCAAAGCCCCACAGCGCTCCATTGCCCTGTTCTAAGTTGTATTGAAAACTCTGAATTAGGTGGGAAGTTAGTTCCGATCGCAATGTTGCATACTCAGTAAACATCGGGTTGGCAATATCTACCATTCTCCCCGTCTCTGGTTTATTAAGAGCATAGGAATAGTGCATTAGCTCATTAAAGCCCACTGCCCGAAAGCTCGATCGCACCAGCCGCAGCAATTCCACATCCAATGACAAGTAACCTGCTGCCGATTCACTCGGTAAGGTATCTTGAAACTTGTCATAGCCATACAGCCGAGCCACTTCTTCGATCAGGTCAATCTCCCGCTCTAGATCACGATAACGGTAGGTGGGCACAATCACATCCCACACATCTGCTGGCGGGAGATTGTCCTTTGTTATCGTCGTCCAAGCTTCGAGTGACCCCAGAATTTCTTCTATTCTTTCGGTCGGACCAGAAACTGGAATCAGCTGACATCCTAAAGCGGTCAAAATTCTCTCGACATTAGCAACACTGACTTCGCCAACTTCTTCTTCGCTCACCGTCGGCCCTAAAATCTGATTCAACCGTCCTAAGCGCAGCCTAATCGTACGCGGTTGACCAACCCAATCCGGTCGATGATCGGCTTTGGCTGCGGTAATTACTTGCCCACCAGCTAACTCCATCAATAGATTCAAAGCCCGTTGATTGGCCAATTCCAACTCGGCTAAATTCACCCCGCGCTCATAACGAGTAGAAGCCTCCGATCGCAAATTTTGACAGCGGGAAGATTTACGGATAGCCACCGAGTCAAAAATGGCGGCTTCTAACAAAATGCTGGTGGTGTTTTCATCTACTTCGGTGTCAGTACCACCCATCACCCCAGCCAAAGCGATCGGTCGGTCGCTGGCTGTTACCAATAAATTTTGGGGCTGAAGCTGGCGCTCTTGATCGTCTAAGGTTTTTAAAATTGCCGGTGGCTGAGCCAATCGTACCCCCAGGTCATAATCATTACTACCAGTCAAGGCCGCCAATTTATCGGCATCAAAAGCATGGAGGGGTTGTCCCCATTCCAGTAATACATAGTTGGTAATGTCTACCACATTGTTGATCGATCGAACGCCAGCAGCCTGAAGACGACGTTGTAACCAATCGGGAGCCGGGGCAACCTGGATATTATCTACTAGAGTGGCGATGTATACTTGGCAAGACTGCGGATCAACTCTGACCTGCAAATTTTTATTCCCGCCTACGAGAGAAATAGGAGTCATTGTGGGTAAGTTAATAACAGCACCGGTCAAGGCCGCTACTTCTCGCGCAATACCCACCATACTCAGGGCATCCGCTCGATTGGCTGTTGATGTCACATCCAAAATGACATCATCTAAACCGAGCAACGGTCGTACATCACTGCCCACCGTCGGTGCTCCCACTGCTCCAACCTCAGCAAAGATGTGAATACCGGCTGATTCCTTGGCTAAACCGACTTCGGCCAGCGAACAAATCATCCCCTCCGACTTTTCACCGCGCAGTTTTGCTGGTTTAATTTTGAGGTCAATGACTGGCAAATAAGTACCAACAGTAGCTACTGGCACATAGATATCAGCTCGAACGTTGGCTGCCCCACAGACGATCTGAACCGGTGGATTTCCATCGCCCACATCTACCAGACAAACACTCAGTTTGTCGGCATTAGGATGTGGCTCACGGCTAATTACTTGGCCTACAACTACCCCCGCAGCCCATTGGTGACGATCCTCGATCGATTCCACTTCAAACCCGGCCAGAGTGAGTACTTCGGCTAAGGCAGCTGGAGCGATTGAAATCTTAACTAACTCGTTTAACCAATTCAGAGAAATATACATTTACTTTTAACAAAAATATAACGGATAGCGGTTCTCACCCAACGTCTTCGCCCCAGATGACTGCTGGTGTAATTATATCTAAATCTTAAAGTCACTCCCTATCAGATTATTGATTAATTACTAGCTAAATTACTATTTATTACTAAACTATTGTGTGAACAAATGTCCAAAACATCAAAAAGCAGTGAGGCTCAATGGTATGGCATAATACGAATCTACACTAATGTCCTGAATCTAACTGTTATCTGTCCCCATCCTACAAACTTGAACTGGTGAGGCTCAATGAGCTACTGCGTAAATCCAGATTGTACTCAACCGAAAAATTTATCTGATGCCTTTTTGTGCCAAGCCTGCGGGGCAAGGCTGCTGGTGCGTAACCGCTATCGGGTAACTAAATCCTTAGGACAAGGTGGCTTTGGAGCTACTTTTGTGGCCGTGGATATGTCTTTGCCCGGTGAACCAATCTGTGTGCTCAAGCAACTCCGCCCTAGCAACAGCCATGAAAAGTTTTTAAAAATGGCCAGGGAGTTATTTGAACGGGAAGCTAGGACCCTTGGTAAAATCGGCAACCATCCCCAAATTCCCCGCCTACTAGACTATTTTGAGGACCGCCAGAGTTTTTATTTAGTGCAAGATTTTGTGAGTGGCATAACTCTCCATCAAGAAATTCGCAAAGAGGGATTATTCAATGAGGCGAAAATTCAAAAATTTTTGGTAGAGATTTTACCAATTATTCAATACGTTCATAGCAAAGAAATTATCCACCGCGATATCAAGCCCGCCAATATTATCTGGCGCGACCAAGATAACAAACTTGTTTTAATTGACTTTGGAGCCGTGAAAAATGAGGTCAGTAAGCTGGCTGACCAGGAAGAAATCGGTACCGGTAATACGGCTTTCACTCAGTTTGCGGTCGGGACTTCGGGTTATGCTCCACCAGAACAACTAGTAATGAGACCTGTTTTTGCCAGTGATATCTACTCGCTGGGGGTTACTTGTATCTATTTGATGACTGGCAAATCACCCAAGGACATCGAAAATCATCCCAGCACGGGTGAAATGATGTGGCAGAAATATGTCCAGATTAGTCCAACATTACTGCCGATCATCAGTAAAATGCTGGAATCTTCTGTTAAGCATCGCTATCAATCAGCTGAACAAGTGTCACGGGCGCTAGAACTAGCTGATCAGCCTTTTACTAAGTCAAGCGTGATCACTAACACCCTGAATAATTCTTCTAATACTACTGTCGATCGATTGCCACCACCGCCACCACCTGGTACTGGAGTGCAATCAGCCTCTCCAGTCCAGAAACTGGCCAAAACCATTCGCGAAAATCGCGATCGGGCAGGCAGTCCCACTAGTTTTAATCCGTCCATGGTAGACACTCCAGAGAAGTCTTCGGTGGTAGCCAGTCGGAGACGAGAAATTACGAAGATGGATGCCAGTGCTTTATTGAAAGCTTATCAGCGCGGACAACGCACCTTCAACGATTTGGATATCAGCGGCTCCAATTTACCAAAGGCCAATTTACCTGGTGTAACTTGGGAAAACACCAATTGTAGTGGTGGCAATCTTCAGAATGCTAACTTGGGCGCTGGCAAGTTTACGAAAGCTAACTTCACCAGAGCCTGTTTGCGCGGAGCTAATCTGAGCAGAAGCCTACTAGACTACGCTAACTTGCAAGATGCCGATTTACGCGGTGCCGACTTGAGTGAAGCTCAGTTGAGCAAAGCCAATTTGCAAGGTACCAATTTATGTGGTGCTAACTTACGGGGGGTCAAGATGAGTGAGTCCCAGTTAGGGATGGCCAAAACCAACTTTTTGACAATTTTCCCCAATGGTAAACGGGGTGGTTTTTGGTAACAGGCCAAAAATCACCAAAACAAATTACAAAATAAGTCTTATGATGTCTATCTTGAATGCTGGCACAGATCAGCAGATCCCTCAATCTAGGTAGTATCACAGCGTGAAAATATTAGTCATCGGTAATGGCGGCAGAGAACATGCGATCGCCTGGAAACTTCTCCAGTCTCCTCAAGTTACTCAGGTGCTATGTGTACCGGGCAACGCCGGTACAGCACAGCTCGATAATTGTCGGAATATAGCGCTGTCGATCGATGATTTTGAGGGTATTACCAACTGCGTAAGAGCAGAGGGGGTAGAAATGGTAGTGGCCGGCCCGGAATTGCCCCTGGCCAAAGGAATTGTAGATCATCTACAAGCACAGCAGATTTCAGTTTTTGGTCCACCCCAAGCCGGAGCCAGAATTGAATCTAGCAAATCTTGGGCAAAAGAAATGATGCTGAAGGCCGGGGTGCCCACGGCCAAGTCCGAAACCTTTACCGATGCGGCGGCAGCCAAAGAATATATTCAGCAGCAGGGAGCACCGATTGTGGTGAAGGCTGATGGACTAGCAGCGGGTAAAGGAGTTATTGTCGCTCTTTCTACTACAGCAGCCCAACAGGCGATCGATCAGCTATTTAGCCAAGGCTTTGACCTAGTGGTGGTGGAAGAGTTCTTGGAGGGTCAAGAACTTTCGGTATTGGCGATTACCGATGGAATTACTATTACCTCGTTGTTGCCAGCCCAAGACCACAAACGGATTGGGGATGGCGATACCGGAGCCAATACCGGTGGCATGGGAGCCTATGCTCCGGCTCCGATCGGCACTCCGGAACTTATGGAACGGGTGCAAAAAGAGGTGTTGGAGCCAATGCTGCGCACTTTTCAGCAAGAAGGTATTGACTATCGCGGGATTCTGTACGCTGGCCTGATGATCACGCCCGCTGGTGAAGTGCAAGTATTGGAGTTTAATTGTCGTTTTGGCGATCCTGAAACCCAAGCAATTCTGCCGCTGCTAGAAACGCCTTTGGTAGAGCTGATGGTAGCTTGTGTCGAACAGCGGTTGGCTGATTTGTTGCCGATCGATTGGTCTAAGGCGGTGGCGACTTGTGTGGTGGTGGCGGCTGGTGGCTATCCTGATGACTATCAAAAGGGTCAACCGATTACGATTTCCTCACCCACGCCAGCTAATTCAATTATTTTTCAGGCGGGGACTACTTTAAAAGATGGTCGATTGGTGACGGATGGCGGTCGGGTGTTGGGAGTGACGGCGCTGGGGGCTAATTTTAGGGAATCGATCGATCGGGCTTATGGCGCGGTGGATACGGTGCAGTTTGAGGGAATGTGTTATCGGCAGGATATTGGCCAACGGGCTTTGGGCACAATCAGTTAAGTATTACAAACAGATTCTGTACGCTAGGACTCAGACCGGCCAATGGCTACCTCGAATCTAGACTAAAATAAAATTAATAGACTAGGAGGTAAGTGGCATGTCGAAAACCAACGCAATTGCGAGTATTAATTCACTTCTCTTGCAGCTCCCCGAATCGCTCCAAATCGAGGCATTGCACTATGTTGCGTATCTGACTTCCCGCCGTGTTGGGGCAGCCTTCCGGATTGAAAATCACCCCGCAAACCCAAAACGCAATGGTTTCGGCATTCTCAAAGGTAAAGTCACGATCGCTGATGATTTTGATGCCCCTCTGGAAGAATTTGCCGATTACCAATAACCTATGAACCTGCTCATTGATACTCACATTTTGATTTGGTACATCGCTGGAAATCCTAGCCTGAACCCAGCGATGAACGATTTGCTAGAAGCGACTGAGAATGACCTCTCCATCAGTATTGCCAGTCTTTGGGAAATCGCAATTAAAGTCGGCAAAGGTAAGCTCGATCTCGGCATTGAGTTTCATGAATTAGAAGGAATTTTGAATCGACTGAACATTCAAATCCTGCCGATTTTGTTCGGCGATCTCAACGTTCAACGGACATTGCCCTTTCACCATACCGACCCATTTGATAGAGTCATTATCTCCCAAGCAATTAACCAGAATTTAGTGTTAATGAGTGCTGATTCAGTGTTTAGCAATTATCCGGTGCAGAATATCTGGTCAGAACCGTGATGAGTATTAGGGTTCGATCGCCCCGTCCGTCATTCGATCGTCGCCCTAGTAATTCTTCAGTCGATCGCCACAATCTTGCCGTGATTACCTTCCTCGATTTGCTGCCGAATTCCAGACTCATAGAGTTCTTACCCCCGTCTGGCTAACTCTTCTTTGCTGTAGCGTCTCTGTCGAACTGCCATAGGCTTGACCTCATTTCAACTGTACTCCTCTATTTTAAATCTATTGATGTGTTCGGTATCGCTAATGCATCCTAGATAATCAGTCGATTCTTCGCCGACTGAAACTCCTCTGCCGACAAAATACCTTGCGCATACAATTGTGCCAATTTCTGAATCTCATCTGAAAGACTCATTGTGGATGAAGAGGTTTGTGGTATTCGTAACTCAGCAATCTGTCTCTCTATATAATCTTTGATTTCGGTCATCACGTCATTGTGTTTATTAATGAACATGAACGTGTTTTCGTCCTTGGTCGCAGAGAAAATGCCTCCACGAGACTCGTTGCCTCCAAGTACACTAAATTGGATATATCCGCTTGTGAGTCGAGATTTCTTGAGTTGAATCGCAGTTATGGAGGTAAATGGAATCTCCTTCTTGCCTTTGATCCCTTTGTTTAAAAAGCCCAGAACTCCTTTCGGGGTTATGGCGATTTTGGAATCGAATACCTCAAGTTGATCTTGGACACCTCGAATCGTATATGGATATGGAGTCATGCTTTTTGTTTGGGTGAAGTATGTTAGCTAAATTAAAAATTCTTTACTATGCTTATTCCATTCATTTGAAGATGTTTATATAACTTCAGCATTTTACTTAATTCAGTCTTGTATGCGTCATTCAATTCTATATAAGAAATGATCTCTGTTGTGTTCAGAGACTCAAGTTCAGAAGAATTAATCAAGAACTGCATGTGCATTTCAGCAGTCTTCGCACCATCATCTTTTTCTTTTGCTAGTTCGAGTTTTGTTCTAATTGAGTCTAGAACTGCTTTTTGTTCGTTTGTCATGATTTCGAGCAAAGTTGGCTACAAAGTTGATTCAGGCATATGTTGGCTCTGATGAATGATTACAGTGCCAACTCCTAATATTATTCCCTTTATCCAACCTCGAATTTACACTAGGTGAACCATGCTGCTGGATACTTACAGTGGCTGCCGCATTAGCATTAAGCTGCTAAATAGCTTATGCAAGATTGCAAATAGTACAAAAGTTTTATAATCAGCATCGCGGCCAGTTGCCAGCCCAGCTTTTTTGTTGAAGCATCAGCGGTATACTTAGAACAGCCTGAATACCCATGGACAAGCAATGTTTGCTGGCCTTCAACGATTCCGAGAAATAATTGCCAACTGGTGGACAGAGTTCACCCTGCAAACCAAGCTGATGGCAGCAGCAACTCTAGTTGTCTCCCTGATTGTCAGTGGCGTAACGTTCTGGGCAGTCAACACCATTCAAGTCGATGCCAGAAGCAGTGATACCCGCTTTGGTCGAGATTTAGGGCTGCTCTTGGCGGCAAATGTCGCTCCGCAAATAGCCGAAAATAATTTAACCGAATTTGCCAGATTTTCTAATCAGTTTTACAAAACTACTTCTAGTCTGCGCTATATTCTCTACGCCGATCAGACCGGTACGATCCGGCTAGGAATTCCTTTTTCCGAATCCGAAGTCCAAAACTCACTAATGATTGAACGGCGGATTCAGCTACCTGAGCAGCGGGAAGGAAGTGATGCAATTCTGGCACGGCAACATCGCACGCCCAATGGAGTCGTGACCGATATATTTGTGCCGGTGGTTTTTGAAGGTAAACCTTTAGGGGTACTAGCTCTGGGTATCAATCCTAACCCCACGGTGGTTGCTTCTTCTGGGTTAACCCGAGATGTGACGATCGCAGTGTTTGTTTCCATCTGGGTGATGGTGATTTTAGGAGCAGTCTTCAATGCCCTGCAAATTACCAATCCCATCAAAGAATTGCTGTCTGGTGTTAAAAACATTGCCGCTGGTAACTTCAAACAGCGCATTAATCTACCTTTGGGTGGCGAGCTAGGCGAATTAATTGGCAGCTTCAATGAGATGGCTGAAAAGCTGGAAATCTACGAAGAGCAAAATATTGAAGAACTCACCACCGAGAAAGCTAAGTTGGATACCTTGGTATCGACGATTGCCGACGGAGCAGTACTGATTGACAAAGACCTCCATGTGGTGCTGGCCAATCTTACTGCCCGCCGCTTATTTGGCTGGGAATCAGAAGTTGTTGGCACCAGCATCTCGGATATTTTACCGGCCAAGGTATCGATCGAACTGACTCATCCCCTTCAGCAAATTGTGACCGGTGAATTAGAGGGCGGCGAGTTTCGAGTGCTATCTGGCCAAACTACTAATCGCAATCTACGGGTTTTACTGACCAAGGTGCTCGGGCAACGGGTGGCCATGACCATCCAAGACATCACCCGCGAAGTAGAACTGAATGAAGCCAAGAGTCAATTTATCAGTAATGTTTCCCACGAACTGCGCACGCCGCTGTTTAATATTAAGTCTTTCATTGAAACCTTGCACGAGTACGGTGCTGACCTCAGCGAGGATGAACGCAAAGAATTCTTGGATACTGCCAATCGGGAGACCGACCGGTTAACTAGGCTGGTAAATGATGTCTTAGATCTGTCTAAGCTGGAATCTTCTAAAGTTTATAACTTTGAAGCAGTGGAAATGTTTCAGGCGATCGATCAAACTTTGCGCACTCATCGCTTAAATGCTCGCGATAAAGGCATTGAAATCATTCAAGACATTGAGCCGCAGCTACCGACAATCCTCGGTAATTACGACCTGTTACTCCAGGTACTGGCCAATTTGGTAGGAAATGCGCTGAAATTTACCCATAGCGGTGATCAAATTGCCATTCGTACCTACGTAGTAGATAAAACCATCACCCCACAGGTAGTGCGCGTCGAAATTTCTGATACCGGCATTGGCATTGCCCCAGAGGATCAAGGAGCCATCTTCGATCGGTTTTTCCGCGTTGAAAATCGGGTACACACCCTAGAAGGTACTGGTCTAGGACTGTCGATTGTCCGGAACATCATGGATAAGCATCACAGCCAAATTAATTTGATCAGCGAGGAAGGGGTTGGCACCACTTTTTGGTTCGACCTTCAGGTTTTCCAACCTACACCCACAACATCAAGTAGTCCCGAAACTGTAGTTCAGGTTTAATAACTCTCCAATCACTGCCACCTAGTTCTTTAGCAACTACCGTCTTGAATGCAGGTCACCTGCCGCTGTAAACGACTTTGCAGGCGGGGATTAGATAAAACCAGATTGGTAATTTCGTTAAATCTTTCCATACCCAAACCGTAACCCTGAGCAATAGATTTGGACTGGTTGCAATATTTCACAAACACTCTACGAGCATCATTGGGCAAGCTGCTCATGCTCTCCGGCTGGTAACACATTAAGTTAGGCAAATTGCCTTCCACTCTTTTACTAATTGTCTCTAATGCCGAAATCCGTAGTGGTTCAATTCTAATGAGAGCCTTAGCATAATTTTGAAGCTCAGGGCTACTGATTCCTTCGGCAGGCGACGCTTGTGAAGAACGCTGTCCATAAGATCCGGCCTGGGCAGCAACGATGCCAACTTGTCCCCCACCAAGCATTATTGTTAAACAAATGACGGCGGAGCGAGATCTTGATATGGAGAGAAGTGAGGTGATCATTGGGTTAAAAAAGCAAGTTGACCGATAAATTGCTTGAAGTATTCTAGGCTAGATAAGTTCCAAAAAAAGATGCAATTTTAATAACTTCATCATAATTTTATAATCATGCAAGAACTAGTCGTAGCAACCGGCAATCAAGGGAAGCTTACCGAAATGCAAGTTTACCTGGCAGAAACAGGCTGGCAGTTAAGCCTTAAGCCAGCAGAGTTAGATGTCGTCGAGACCGGCACCACTTTCATGGAAAATGCCTGTCTAAAAGCCAGTCAAACAGCTTTAGCTACTAACAAATGGGCGATCGCCGATGACTCGGGCCTGATGGTGGATGCTTTGAGTGGGGCACCAGGCATTTATTCGGCCAGGTATAGCGATACTGATAGTGGTCGCATTAGTAGACTACTAACTGAACTAATGGGGAAGATCGATCGACAGGCTCAGTTTGTTTGTGCGATCGCCATTTCTCAACCAGATGGCCTTATTGTGGTCGAAACTACTGGTATTTGCCGAGGAGAAATTCTGCTTGCGCCCACTGGTGATGGCGGATTTGGCTATGACCCCATCTTTTATGTGCCAGCACAAGGCATGTCTTTTGCCCAAATGCCCCCAAATCTCAAAAAACAAATCAGCCATCGCGGTCAAGCAATGGCTGAAGCTCGGCAAAAACTAGCTGAGTTAGTTTAATCGACAGTGGCCGAAGAGCGGCGGCGGCGGCGGCGATTGGCTAGTTCAGAACTGGTTTCTTCGTCCACTATGGCCACTTCTTCCGGCATCACCACTGGCAATGAAGAGACGCTGGCAACTACTGGCTCTGGGGCATAATCAAAAACTAATGGCAGGGGCAGTGGTTCGACAAAGCTCAGAGCTTCTTCTTCCACCAGGTCATTGGTCTCAGCTACCGTTACTATTTCCGGAACTGGCTCTGGCAAAGTACCAAAAGGTACGATCGTCACAATCGCCGTCCGGGGATTGCGAATCTCCTGTTCCAGCTTGATCAGCGGCGAAACACCCATCCAAGCATAGGCATCTTTTTCCAGATCGGACATGGCTACTGATAGCCTTTCTGGCGGTTCGATTGGTGCTCGGGTTGGTTTACTTTGAGGCGGTTTGCTGGGCTGCTCCACTACATCCACCGCTGGTGGTTGTTCGTCAACAATTGGCAAAGGCGTGATAACGGCACGGGGTACTGGCCGCTCGGTCTCTTCCCGCACGGGCGTTTCGGCCACTCGGTCATTCCGGCGCCGCCGTTTTTTGTCCAACCGAGTACGTTCTTGGTAGCTGGGATGATTTACCAAATTAAAGTTATCATCATCTTCCTCGGACTGCTCTAAAGGCCCATTATTGGGATCCCAAGTACGTGGCACAGCGGGGATATCCGGGAGGGTGATCGTCGATCGATCATTGCGATCAAACCTGTCCGGATTGTGCAAGCTCTGCGGCTGCTCACCAGGCAGCTGTACCATATGACCCAATCCACCACAGTGACTACAAGTCTCACCAAAGAGTTCATAAATATTTTGACCTTGGCGCTTGCGAGTCAGCTCCACTAGCCCTAGCTCCGACAGCTGAGAAATTTGAGGTCGAGCCTTGTCCGCCCGCAACTGCCGGTCAAAATGCTCCAGCACTTGCAGCTTGTCTTTGCGGTAATCCATATCAATGAAGTCCACCACAATTACCCCGGCCAGATTGCGCAAACGTAGCTGACGAGCGATTTCGGTGGCTGCTTCACAATTAGTCCAGAGGACAGTTTCCCGCGAAGAATTCGATCTAGTGAAAGAACCAGAGTTGACATCGATCACCGTCAGGGCTTCGGTAGGCTCGATAATAATATAGCCGCCAGAAGGCAGATCTACTCTGGGCTTGAGGGCTTCTTTAATGGCTGAATTCAACCGGAAATATTCTAAAATCGGCTGACGTTCACGGTGATGATCAATGAATACTCCATCTGGTACCTTGCCACCGCTCCAGCCTACTAAATACTGCTTAACCCGCTTGATCCCGTGGGGCGAATCGACCACAATCCGATTGACATCGGATGAATAGGTATCGCGCAGGACTCTTTGAATGAAATCATCATCACGGTAGAGCAAGGCGGGCGCACGAGTAGAAGTGGCATCTTGTTGAATAGCTTCCCACTGGCGTTGGAGCTGCTCTAAATCTTCAATAATTGCTTCTTCAGCTTTACCCTCGGCCTCCGTTCGCACTAGTAAGCCCATTCCAGCAGGTTTGATCAATACAGCTAACGCCCGTAGCCGGTTCCGTTCAGCTTCACTATTGACCCGTCGCGATAGATTCACCCCTTTACCGTAGGGCATCAACACGACATAGCGTCCCGGCAAACTGATATTCCCGGTCAGACGCGGCCCCTTGTTGCCGGTCGGCTCCTTCATGATCTGGGTCAACACCTTTTGTTGCGGCGCTAACAGATCAGTAATTGCGCCCGCACTGCGGCGCAAACGCAAAGGCCCCAAATCAGTAACATGAATAAATCCGTTGCGAGAGGGATCGCCGATGTTTACAAAAGCGGCGTCAATCCCCTGCAAAATGTTTTCGACTACTCCTAAATAGATGTCACAAACCTGATGCTGACCAGTGGAAACAATGATCTCTTGGATTTGATCCTCTGAAAATACGGCTCCAATCCGATGTTGCTCAGCGATAATTATTTGCTTTGGCATTAAATTTCCTCAAAAATATGCAGCAAACTGAGGCATGAAGAAAACAGTGCCCGGTGCTGGATTAAATGTAAATAAATGATGATCGACGCTTGCTTCGTTCCTTAACGATGTGAAGGCAGTCGATGAAATGTCTGATCGGAATATCAGTAATATTTCCTTATATATTTCAAGAAAATGATCGATTGAGAAGCAGTTAATTTCTACACAGTTCGTGCTATGACCAACAGTCTCTTACCGGCGCAAAGCCGCCCAAAATACTTAAGCCATTTACGCTGGAGACTGAAGGGGAATTAACAAAGGTGAAAAATTTAGCTGGGCAGGAGCTTTGCTACTGCTAGCTTTAGCTGTTGATCGATTGAATACTCACACGATCAATCATGCCGCTAGTAGATGTTACTGCTCATGCAAAGTATTATACCCCGAATTCTGTCGATCGCATGGGGTTACTGGTCGCGCAAATTCTTTACTGCTTGCTGCACAGCCCCAGCGACCTGATCGATATCGGCGGCGGTCGTAAATTTACCGAGACTAAAACGTAAACTAGCCAGCTTAGGCGACCTGCCAATAGCCTTCAAAACATGGGAGGCTTGCCCAGAGCTACAGGCCGATCCGGCCGACAGAGCCACAATTGGCTGTAATTCTCGCAGCAACTCGTTAGTCGCAACCCCGCCGAAGCTAACGTTTAAGTTATCGGATAACCGCTGCGTAGCATCCCCATTGAGATAAATATCAGAAATCTGTTGCAGTTGTTGCCACAGATTATTTCGGAGAGCCAGTAACCGCTGTGATTCCGTAGCTTGCTCTTGCACAGCTAGTTCGATCGCCTGACCCAGGCCGACAATTTGAGCGGTGGGTAAAGTCCCTGCCCGCAGACCATGTTCTTGACCACCACCAACGATCTGGGGAGCTAATCGGACAGTGGGGCGCAGATACAAAGCGCCAATACCTTTGGGACCATAAACCTTGTGTCCAGTAATCGAGAGCAAATCCACTGGGCAACTCTGCACATCGATCGGGATTTTGCCGACTCCTTGCGCGGCATCAGTATGAAAAATAATCTGTTGCTGCCGACAGATCTGCGCTATTTCGGCAATCGGCTGTAGTACTCCGATTTCATTATTGGCGACCATCACCGACACTAAAATGGTATCGGGACGGATCGCGGCTTGGAGTTGATCGATTGCCAGCAAACCATTTTCCTTGACCGGCAAATAAGTAATTGTAAAACCCAGTTGCTCCAAATACCGACAGGGTTCTAAGATCGATCGATGTTCAGTCTGAACCGTGATAATGTGCTGTCCTTGAGACAAATGAGCTTCCGCACTGCCTTTGATTGCCAAATTGTTGGCTTCAGTGGCACCACTGGTGAAGATAATATCCAGCGGCTCGGCACCGATCGCGGTCGCGATTTGAGAGCGAGCTAAATCGATGGCGGCAGCAGATGACCAGCCATACAGATGATTTCTACTAGCAGCATTACCAAAATGCTCGCCGAAGTAAGGTAGCATTGCAGCCAAAACTCTCTCGTCAAGAGGAGTGGTTGCTTGATAGTCTAAGTAGACAGGCTTATGGTTAAATATCACTATATTCAAATAGCTCCAAAGCAGTACCAGGAATAGTTCATTGCTGATATTATCGACGATTCTCAATCGACTATGGGTTTCATTAATCGTGCCACCCAGTGGTCCAGATTTACTGATTACCTGGGCGTTATTTTGTGGGTATTGCCTAGTCACCATTCCCTTCGGCTTAGTAAATACTTTGGTCAACTTTGAGCCGATCGAGGTGTGGTTAAATCTGGAAATGTATCGCGATGGACTGCGACTGTACGGCAATCGACAGGCGGTCAAGCTGATGGGTATGTTGTTTGTCTGGGTGACGATCGAAGAATTAGTTTGCCGAGTTTTGCTGGTGCCGCTGGCCTTTGAAAATCCCTTCATTCAGCATAAAGCGCTGTGGATGGGCATTGCGGGGCTAGTAGCAATCGCTCGTTACCTGATCGGATATCGTTACATACATCCTTTATTTCGGCAGCGCCGCTTTTTGGTACTAGCAACACTCTTAGAACTGGGATGTCTACTGACTTATGTTTGGACTGAATCGCTATGGTTAACAGTATTTTTCCATTGGTTAGTCGTAGTGGTATGGCTATTGCCTTTGGGTGGTAGGTATCAATTGCAAAAATATAGACTCCTAGATCTAGACCACTCTAAATCCAAGCTGTATCTCAAAGACTAACTGGGAGCTGCTCACCCCGCATCGCCAGATCCAGGAGTTCGATCGGATGATAAACCGGCACAGTTTGGCCTTGAGCCGCTAGATGCTTACTAATTTGCAAGCTACAGCCGGGATTAGCCGAAGCAATCAAACTAGCGCCAGTGTTGATTAGATTAATCACTTTTTGCTGACCTAACTCTTCAGCCACCTCCGGTTGCAGCATGTTATAAATGCCTGCACTGCCGCAGCACAACCCGGCATCGATTGGCTCCCGCAGCTGTACCTGAGGAATTCGGCGCAAGAGCTGACGGGGCTGAGCGCTAATTTTCTGACCATGAATCAAATGACAAGCATCTTGATAAACAATCGTCAGGGGCTGGTCGGTAATCGGGTGCAAAGGCGTGGTTAGCTCAATGCTAGCTAGAAACTCTTGCACATCTTTTACTCGATCGGCAAATTCTTGAGCAGGTACAGCGTAGGCGGTATCCTCGGCCAACATATGACCATATTCTTTGAGAGTGTGGCCGCAACCAGCCGCATTGATAATCACCGCATCTAAGTTATAGCCCCGAAAACTATCAACCATCTGCTTGGCCATCGTTTCAGCCTGACTGGTTTGGCCTTGGTGCTGGGGCAACGCCGCACAACAGCCCTGACTGGGCGGAATGATCACCTCACAACCGTTGGCAGTTAGCACTCGAATCGTGGCTTGGTTCACTCGATCGAAGAACAATTTTTGTACGCAACCTAAAATCATCCCGACTCGGTACCGGGTCTCACCCTGCGCCGGAATAGTAGTGGGGTAGCTAGGGTTGAGGTCGGCAAAGTTCAATTGGGGTAAATTACCATCCATACTAGCCAGGTGTGGTGACACCTTGGGTAGCAGACCAGTACTCCGCACTAGCCGCTGAAGACCTAATTTTTGATAGACCACCAACGGAAATAACAACAGCCGTAAGCGATCGGGATAGGGAAAAAGTCCAAAAATAAACTGGCGATACAACCGCTCCAGCAAAGGACGTTGGTGGTGACGCTCAATTTGGGGTCGCATCGACTCAATTAATCGGTCATAGCGCACTCCCGAGGGACAAGTCGTCACACAGGCTAAGCAACCCAAGCAAGTATCAAAGTGAGCTGCCACCGTCGGCGACAGGGGGATTTCACCCTTATTAATGGCATCGATCGTGTAGATCCGCCCCCGGGGTGAATCCATTTCGGTACCAAGTACCCGGTAGCTGGGGCAGGTAGCTAGGCAAAAACCACAGTGCACACAGGAATCGATCAACTGTGGATCAGGGGGATTAGTTAGATCGAAACCAGGGCAGTTAGCGATTTCAGACATGGGTTTTAATGAGGTTTATTTTAGGTAAAAAGCTTACTGGGGTTGAAAAGCGCTTGGGGGTCGAACTGCTGGCGGAGCTGCCGCATAATTTGCACAGCTCCGCCCTGATAGCCCCAGACTTCGAGTTGTTGCTTGGTGGCGATAGGGGCAGTCAATATTGTCAAAAAGCCCCCGCCTTGTTCACACTGCTGACGTAAAGGCATTAGGACAGCAGGCTGATCGCAACCAATTAAACCAATGCCACTGCCCAAATGAATAACTCCCCCACCGCCAGTCTGATGACTGAAGTTGGTCAGGATATCCACAGCTGCCGTGGCCCGCACCCCAATCTTGGCCGTAATTGGTTTGGCTATCACGGTGGGTCGCACCTGTCCCCAAATTTCAGTTTCTGGCTCTCCTGCATAAGTCTGACTGGTTAAACCCAGATTAGTTGCTACTTCAGCGAGCTTTTGACTCTGCACCTGAATACTCTCAGGGATGGTTTGGAAGCGAGCGAGTACACCCATTTGTTCACCCAAACCCAGCTGTTGCGCCAGACCAGCGCTAATTAAATCTAAAGCAGTCGGGGTGAGGGTACTGGCAACCAATTGACCAATTAAATCTGGCAGAGCTGCACCAGTGATCCAAACCGATCCAGAAGCCACCGGTAATGGATAAACCCGCATCGTGACCTGCTGGAGAATACCTAAGGTGCCATAGGAGCCGGTGAATAGTTTCATCAGATCATAACCGGCTACGTTTTTCACGACTCGGCCACCAGCTTTCGCGATCACGCCATCGGCACGCACCCAACTAATGCCTAGTAGTAGATCGCGCACTCCGCCGTACCGATGCCGGAGCGAGCCAGTATCGGCAGTAGCAATTAATCCACCGATAGTCGATCGATCAGGAAACAAAGGATCTAAAGGTAAAAACTGGCCTGCCAGTGCTAACTGCTGTTGCAGCTGCTGAAAGGAAATGCCCGCTTCCACCGTTACCGTAAGGTCACCAACGGCATGGTCAATCAATCGATCAAGCTGGGAGGTACTCACCAACAAGGTGGGTTCAGCTACCAAGCCACCCCAGCTCAGTTTGCTACCACTGCCCACCACCAGCATTTTTTGCTGCCGACTGGCAGCCTGGTTGACGGCAGCACATAATTCGTCGCTAGTAGCGGGAGCCACAATGTCTTCAATCTGGGTAGCGGGGGTGGTAGCTACTTCGATTAATTTCTGCCAATGTTCATGGGGGAAACTAGATTCAGACATTAAAAATACATTCCGAAATACATACAGACAGGGACAAATTAGTTACACTAATTTTTAAATAATTGTTACACCAAACAATTAGCGGTTTGATAACTAATACTTCTAGGTTAGATGAATTTAGTCCTTCTTGATATGGAAAATCTATGTAGCCCTTACATAGTATCGCCAAATTGCAGCACCCTTATCAACAATTAATTCACCAAAACACCAATTTAGAGTGATTTCCTATGGCGATCGACTACGGAATTAGCTGGATTCAGCCAATGATTGACAGTAAAAAATTACTTAATCAATTAATTAGCAAAATCCGAGATGCCCAAGAGTTATCAGAAATGCTAGATAGTGTCGCTATGCCCATTCGCAAATTTCTAGATGTCGATCGAGTGAATTTTTATCAGATGAGTCAGGGTGATAACTTCGAGATAGTCGCCGAAGCCATCAAAGACAATCGATTACCAACGCTGCGCGGCAACCGATTATCAGCCCCAATTCCCCAGTCCCAGCGCGATCTATTTATCAGTGAAAGGCAAAAACTACTCATCGATTTAAATGCTGGTAAAACCACCGTCTACAATTCTCCCCAGAACCACCTCAAGAAAAATCTCATCTCCCACCGCCCCAGCCATCCCCACTATCAAGCTAAGATGCGAGAAATGGGTATCACAACTTGTTTGTTGCTACCCATTATTTATCAGCACCAACTGTGGGGATTTTTAGCCTGTCAAAATCGGCAATCGAAGCGTTTCAGCTCCAAGCAGTTGCACACCCTGCAAATTTTAGTCGATCAAATCTCGATCGGGATTGCCCAGGTAGAATTAGTAGCCCATGCTCAGTCCCAAAACAATCAAGGGCTATTGATTCAGAGAATTAGTAACCTCTTGCAAACACCAGCTCCCGAAAGACAACTACTAATAGAACTGACTGAGGCTTTCCAGGCTAGCGGCGCGCGGCTGTATGTGATGGCTGAACCGGTTCATACTACCGCCCAAATTTTTACCCACGGCCAACAACCAGACATTCTGATCGAAGTAGAAAAAAACGCTCTGTGGCAGCGCATCATTTATGACAGTGGCTATAAAAATGGCCGAGAACAGCCCGAACAGATTTGTGCGATCGCCGATATCTATCAACACTTAATCTTAGAACCACTGTACTTTTCTTTGCACCATGCCCGGATTCAGTCTTTACTGATTCTGCCCCTACGCTATAGCCATCAGTCTATTGGCTGCCTTACCCTATTTCGATCGATCGATGGGCCAGCCCAATGGACAGCAGCCGAAGTGCAACTAGCGCAAGCGCTCATGGTGCATCTATACACCGGTATCATGCAACAGCGCATTGAGAATATGTTTCGCCAGCAGTCTTACTATGACTTGTTGACAGGCTTACCCAATCGTTTGCTTTTACAACAACGGTTCACCTTGGCTTTAGCTAAGACTCAGGAGCGGGGCGAACTGTTAGCTGTGATCTTTTTAAACTTAGATCGTTTTAAGAATGTTAATGACATTTTAGGCAACAGTACTGGCGATCGATTGCTCCAGATGGTCACTACCAGACTCCAACAAGCCAACGCTACCTATGACGTACTAGGTCGCTGGGGTGGTGATGAGTTTACTTTTCTGGTGTCGTCTTTTGACGACATCGCAGAAATGCAGCACATAGCAAAAACTATTCTCAATACCCTGAGTACCCCCTTTGAATTTGAGGATATTTTCCCCTATTTAGAGAGCAATACTCTATACATCCAAGCCAGCATGGGAATTGCCATATCGCCCTACGATGGTGAGGATGCTGATACGTTGTTCAAGCACGCTCATACTGCACTGTACCGGGCTAAACAAAAAGGCCGTAATCATTGTGAAATGTACAGTTCAGCACCGAGCACCACCGCCGTCGATCAACTACGGTTAGCTAATATTTTGTACCAGGCAATTAATGATAGCCTCGCTGGTGGTATCCAGTTGAATGATCGGACAGGGAATTACCAGCAGTTTGTTCTGCACTATCAGCCGCAGGTGGATATCGTTAATCAGCAGGTAATTGGGGTTGAAGCTTTAATTCGTTGCTACGATTACCGGGCACATTTTATTAGTCCAGCCGAGTTTATTCCTGTGGCCGAAGAGACTGGTTTAATAAATCAGATTGGTGAATGGGTTTTAAATACCGCCTGCCAGCAGAATAAACTGTGGCAAGAACAGGGAGTAGGATATTTCACAATGGCTGTGAATCTATCAATTAAGCAAATTCAGCAGCCTAATTTTGTTGAAATTGTGATGAGAGCTTTAGAACAAAGCGGTCTAGCTCCAGAATATTTGGAGGTGGAAATTACCGAAAGCTTGGCGATTCAAGATCTGCAGCTGACGATCGACATTTTGCAACAACTCCGCGCCCACGGGATTCAGGTATCTTTAGATGATTTTGGCACTGGTCATTCGTCACTGGCAGCACTGAAACACTTACCCCTCGACCATTTGAAAGTTGATAGATCTTTTATTAAAGATTTATCAGGAGATTCACTTGATTCGATCGATGCCGGGATTGTCCGTACCATTATCAATCTGGGTCATGAGTTGAAATTGAGTGTGATTGCTGAAGGGGTAGAAACGATCGAACAGCTAGATGTTTTGCGATCATTAGGCTGTGATGGAGTTCAGGGGTTTTTCTTTAGCAAACCTTTACCAGCCCCAGAGCTAGCTGCCAAGATTGCTGACATTCAGAAACTTCAACCTCCATACCAAGAAAAATTACAGTTGCAAATCCTACCAGCTGCATCCTAGAAATTTCGGCCAGCCACTAATTTAGTCATCAGATACAAAGCACCCTGGATATCGTGATAGTCTGTAGAAAAATTTTAGCCTCCATGTACAGACCAACAGCTTTCCAAGAAGATAAGGAATGATGCAGGGCATTATTGGCTTTGAGATGGCGATAACTCGTTTGGAAGGTAAGTATAAGCTCAGTCAAAACCGTAGCCCAGTCGATCAGCAGAACGTTTCAGACACATTGCTCCAAAGTTCTGATCCAGTTGTGCAGGCCGTTGGGGCAGAAATAAAACAGAATCTGGAGTCTGCCAACTAGGGGGTAATTAATGAAAGTCAGACAGGCCAACACCGATGATGTATGAGTGCCTTAAATTATAATCCTAGAGGTGGTGAAAGATACTCCGGTGTACTGGTAAACCTCTTTTGAGGGTGGCGATTTCGCGTTCAGTCTGGACTGACAGCGGATTTTCTGCCAGCCAGTCGGTACTCTGCCTCTGAAATGCGGGGTTTTCCGCAAAGCGATCGACCATTTCTTGAGCAACCCACTCCAGATCAGATTGGAGAAAAATTTCGGTGCCGGGGGATAAATGCTGGGCAAAGACATTAACTAATTCGGGTTGCACCACCCGCCGCTTGGCATGACGGGTTTTGAAACAGGGGTCAGGGTATTGAATACTCACTCGCTGGCAGACTCCTGAAGGCAGGGAAGTTAAGAGACTAGCCAACGAAATATTGATATTCGCAAAAACATAATGCAAGTTCTGAAGTTGTCGATCGTCCCGAATCCGGTTAGCCTCGGTGACTAGTGGTTCCCGAATTTCGATACCCAAATAATTCCATGCCGGCTGAGTTTCAGCCATTTTTAGCATAAATCTACCCCAAGCACAGCCAATATCAATGTGCAGAGGCAGTTCTGGCCGCGCATAAATCTGCGCCCAGTCTGGCCATTCGATCGGCTGTTGATATTTGATTGCTAAGGGGTTAACGTGTTGACGGACTTTGATTCTGGCCAAGATTAGGACTTCCCCTATAAAGACTTCCGGATAGCTTTTACCAAGCCACATCCGTACTCAGGATAGCTTTTCTTCAACCTTATTATCTAGGTGGATGCCAAGCTAATCACCTGCTGTCGAATCTGTGGAGAAATAGCCACGCAATCAACCAGGGATTTCTGAAAGTGAAGTAAGACGATGGCCACGCCAGCGAAGGAGCGCCCAAGCATAAGCTTTATATAAAGTCAATCTGTCTAAGTTCGATCGCAACTCGGTCAATTCTTGTTGTTCGGTATTACTAAGTTCAAGTGCAGCATTTTTGGCTAAGAGTTGTTCGTGGTGTTGTTGTTGCTCTGAAGACACGACGGTTTGAGCGATCAATAAGAGTTCTGGATCAGTAAGACTCTGCATTCTTAGCAATTCGGGCTGTAGTTCGGGCGAAGCTCGATCGATCGTCGGCGGCAGGTTACTAACAACGCTTTGAGCCACAATTTCGGCCAGAGGTCGCTTGATGGTTTCAGCTATTTGAGTGAGCTGTTGAAAAATATGATCTGGCAGTTCAATGGTAATGGAGTGATTGTTCATTGCTTTACAAAAGACCATCCAGTAAACATGAAAATTTTCTCTGGCTTTGTTTTATTGTAATACTCCGTGTTTAGATCGTGGCTGAGCTTAGATTGACTATGACTCTTAAATGTCATTTAGCATTATCCTAAAATTAATGTCCACACTTTGTATTATATTTTTCTTTTAATTTTTATAGATTTCTATTAATGCACCTATGAATCCGCAAATTGTCCTGACAATTACTTCCGGCTCACTCACTGGCACCCAACATAGCTTCGATGCTCCTGGCATTTATCCGATCGGCAGAGAATCGAGCTGTCATATATCCTTCCCCGATACGGAGGAATACTGCAACATCTCCCGCCATCATTGTGATCTCCAGATTATTCAACTTGATCCACCAATCCTCAAGATTATGGATTACAACAGTACTCACGGTAGCTTTATCAATGGCCATAAAGTGAGCAGCCCTACCGACTTGTTAGCCAATCAGGTTCTCAGTATTGGCAATATCTCGATCGCTGTCCAAACCGGAGCATTCCTAGAAGCTAGTAAACAGACGACCCTCACCCTACCATCACCAAGCTTCCGAGCAAGTTCAGCAGCACAAATACTTTCTCCGTTCCAAAAAATCAAGGTCAAGCTCCTCACCGCTCTCAGCAGATTTCTCGAAATATATCCCGCAGATATCGAAGAGCCAATACCAGTAGTACCAATAGAATCAGAGCCAGCTCAAACAATACAGATCCCCGAATATCAACGGCTGGCTCTATTAGGCCAAGGTGCTACCAGTGAAGTTTACCTGGCAATCCACCAAGAATCGGGAAAAAAAGTAGCGCTCAAAACCTTGCAGCCATCGATCGCTAAGCAAGCAGATGCGGTGCAAAAATTCATTAGAGAAACCGAATACACTAAAGCCCTCGACCATCCCCACATTGTTAAATTATTAGATTTCAACTATGCGCCGGAAGCGTTGTTTTATACCACCGAATACTATGAGGGGGGCAGCTTATTTGGCCTCATGAAACAGCTAGGTGGAAGAATACCGGCAGTTTGGGCTAAGTCAATTATTCTCCAGGTACTTGATGGTTTAGAGTATATCCATCAGGTAGAGGTGCCTTACATTAGGCTGTCCGGTGGTGGTTTTGGGAAAGCCTGTGGCCTAGTACACCGCAGCCTGAAACCAGAGAATATTTTACTCACTATGCACCAAGGTCAACTAGTCGCCAAAATTAGCGATTTCGCCCTCACCCAAGCCTTGAACATCACTAGTATCAGCAACCAAGCCCTGCCAGAGGGCAGTTTTGCGGGCACTCCACACTATATGCCTCGTGCTCAGGCGGTTAATTTCCACGCAGCTCAGCCCGCCGTTGATGTCTGGGCAGCGGCAGCTTGTTTATACGAAATGCTCACCGGCCATACCCCCCGAGATTTTGAGGATAGCTCTTTTGGCAACAACGGTGCTCCCGATCCGGTAACTGTAATCATGGAAAAACCGGCCATCCTGATCGGCGATCGAGTTACTTATTTGCCACCATTATTAGCGGCGGTGATCGATCGAGCACTTTACGAAGAACCAGACCATCGCACTCACTATCAAACGGCAATCGACTTCAAAACCGAGCTGCTCCAAGTTTGGTAATCGATTAGGTAAATTTCGTGCACAACTGGTCAAGTTTAGTTCATAATAAAGCTAATGTTTTACCGGCTTGATCTATGGCACCTCAGCCCACTAATCCCAACCAGCCCGCTCCGGCTGCGCCGAAAACCGGTGGTGTTCAACTGCCGCAGTTTTACCTTCAGTCATCTCAGGCATTACAGTACAATAATCCGGTTAATTTACTCTCGCTCAACAATTCATCACCCCCCAGCAGTGCCCAGAAGACTCAGGTCGCATCCCGCTTGCATCCAGGTGAGCCACTAACCGAACAGCCTAAGAGTCCCATTACCGATGATTTTCGCAAGCCTATCAAAAGAGTGGCATTCCTGATCGGGACACTGTTTCTGACCATGTTGTTAATTAGTTTCATATTCAACGCTATTGCTGGATTGTTTCAGCACGCTACCACACCAACAGTAGCTAGTTCACCAGTGGTCAATCCAGTGGTGATGCCCTCAAAAGATGTCACTAAATCTGATCTGGCTAAAGCTAATACCGATCAAAATGCTTGCACCGGCATTCCTACTAAAATGCAAACAGCGCAAGTCAGTAGCAAGCAAGTTGATCGAGTCTTTTGGCAAAAGCATCCTGAATGGGCGAACAAAACGCTAAATTTATCGGCACCAGCGGATCGAGGCTTACGCCAAGAATGGTGTCAAATCGCCGGAGATTTAGCAGGGTCGAAGCCTTAATCAGTGCTGGTTTGTTGCCATATTTAGCATCAATTATTAGCAACTGCCAGATTTTGCATCGCAGTCTTAATCAATTGATAAAAATAGGGTTCTGTGACGGCCACCTGTTTTTCTGATCGATCGATCATCCGTAATAATCCCATTTTCTGTCCCTTAGTCACGGTGAGCATTTGCCCGTCGGCGTTCACAATTTCCAGCACCTGTCCTGTTGCCGACAAACTACATTGATAGGAACGATCCTTAAAGCTAAAATCTGTAGTGCTGCACGTAATCTGGGTCTCACTCAGATTGGTGAGTATCAAGTCTGCTGTTTCCGCCTGAGTATTAGCAGCTGAAGTTGGCCAACGAGTACTCACTAGTTCCATTTCGATCGTGGTTTGCCCTCGCCAGGTGTTTTCGCGCAGTTTATAAGCAATATCTAACCTGTCGGGCAGCGGAAAATATTCGCCCCACCGCCAAGCAACTCCCTTAATCCCCTCCGGCCAATCTGGGCTAGTGACTACTAACTTGAGGTGATTGCCATCCTGACCAATCTTCCGCTGCTCTTGCACCCGCACATTCTCCGACCAAAAAACCGGTTCAGGATTGCCCATCCCGCAGGGCTGAATCGCGTCAATCTGTTGATAGGTATGCGGATTAATATCGGCCAGCTGCGCGACTACGTCAATTTTCACCAAGGAGCGGAGATGCTCTGGCTCCAAGCATTGATGGGCAAAAGTGCGTAGCCGTTGCTTAAATTCCGGTAGATTAAGACCCTCCATCGAAAAACCACCCGCAGCGGGGTGGCCACCATGTTTTAGGAGCAGATCTTTGCTAAATTCTAGAGCTTGAAAAATATTGAATTCTGGGATGCTCCGTGCCGAACCGCGTACATGGCCATTTTCTTCATAGGTACCAATGAAAACTGGCACCCCATAACGCTCCACCAGCCGAGAAGCTACAATCCCAATCACGCCATGATGCCATTGATCTTTTACCACCACCAATATTCGATCGCCCCGAAAATTGAAACGGCTAGATTGAATCAGTTCGATCGCTTCCAGTTCGATCTGGGCACAGAGTTCTTGGCGCAGTCGATTAGTTTCTTCGCATTGTTTAGCTAATTCTTGGGCAGTATCAAAATCAGTAGTAGTCAATAAATCGATCACAATTTGTGGATCACCAATCCGTCCGATCGCATTAATTCTTGGTCCTAGCCTGAACCCAATATCTTCGGGCTTAATCGTATCAGCCTTCCCCGCACCCGAAGCTTCAATCAGAGCTTGCACACCCAAAATTTGGGAATTAGGCAATAGCTTTAAACCCTGACGCACCAAAGTCCGGTTAATGCCTGTTAACGCCGCTAAATCGGCGATCGTCCCCAGGGTGAATAGCTCTAACATTTGGTTATTTAAAACCGTATGATCACCGCCTATTTTTTCGGCTAAAGCCACGGCCATCAGATAGGCCACGCCTACGCCAGCAATCGTGTAGTAGATCGAGTCTTCCGGAATTAGCTTGGGGTTTAAGATCGCATCGGCTGGTGGCAACTTAGGCGGCAAATCGTGGTGATCGGTGATGATTACTTTTAATCCTAGTTCCACGGCTCTGGCCACCGCATCATAAGCGGCGATTCCGTTATCGACAGTCAGCACCAGCTCAATACCTTCGGCGTGAAATTTCTCTACAATCCGGTAGTTAATCCCATAACCATCGCTCATGCGACTGGGGATTTCGTAATGCACTTGGGCACCTAATGTCCGTAAAGCCCGCAGCAGTAGGGCGGTACTGGTCATGCCATCGGCATCATAGTCCCCACAAATGGCAATCTTGGCCGACCTGTCGATCGCATCCACCAGCAAGTCCAAGCTTTTCTCCAAATCCAGGAAATCCAAGGCAGGTGCAGGCAAATCTTGACCGAGACCATGCACATATCGATCGACCTGCGCCGCCGTAGTCACGCCCCGATTGATCAAGACTTGGGCAATTAAGGGCGAAGTAGGAGCATCGGTGGTGAGTTCGATCGACTCCGCTAATTCAGCAGCGGCCAGGGTAGTAGCTGGGGTGATTTGCCAGCGGTGTTGGGGCAGGTGAGGAACAGACATGTCAATATTACTCCGCCAAAAACTGCTGATAACTGGTGGTTAGTTCGGCCACCGCTGCATCATAAAACTGTTTCCCATGCTCCGGCGTGGCCAAACTGGGGTTAGAACCCATCCGACCATCTGGATAAGAGCGCCGGAAATCAGCAGCACCATAAATCCGGTGGCCAGTAGTAGTTAAAGGTAATAACTCAGCCTGTTTAATCGATTGCGGATAAAGATACTGGGTCACCGCCACCTCTGAAGGCGTCGCATGGGAACCCTCTTGGTTGCCATACAACTCTTTGGCCAACCGATAAACTGACCCACACATAAACCAATTCGCTAAATGACATTGAATTTCGGCATCCACTTGAATATCATTCAAGTAAGCGTAGGTCTCCGAGAAAGCCGCCTTGAGCGTGGCCATGTTGCCGCCATGACCATTAATAAAGAAAAATTTAGAGAAACCGGCTCTAGTTAGAGAAGTTAAATAGTCTCGCACCACCAACATCAGAGTACCAGGGCGCAAACTAATAGTGCCAGAAAAAGCCAAATGGTGTAATGCCATCCCCACGTTGATCGTAGGTGCTACTAGTGCACCAGTAGTTTCACCAACCCCTTGCGCGATCGCTTCTGCGGTAATCGCATCTGTCCCCATCAGGCCGGTTGGTCCATGCTGTTCGGTCGATCCGATCGGAATAATGATGCCAGTAGAACTTTGCAGATAGGTTTCCACCTCTGGCCAAGTGCTGAGAGAAAGTTGCATGGAATGGGTGGCAGTAACGTGGTCACAATCCTAACACATCAAAAAAGCCTCTTGAACCAACATAAACTCAGCGATCTAGCTGGCCACTCCGCTATAATTCTTGGGTCATCAACCCCATCACAAAATAAGATCTAAATGCTCATGGCAAATGTAAAAATTGGCATCATCGGCGGTAGTGGCTTGTATAAAATGGAAGCCCTAAAAAATGTGGCAGAAGTATTTCTTCACACCCCTTTTGGCGATCCATCAGATGCTTTCATTGTGGGGGAATTAGATGGCACCAAAGTAGCTTTCCTGGCGCGGCATGGCCGCCATCACCACCTCACCCCTAGCGAAGTTCCCTACCGCGCCAACATTCATGCCATGAAACAGTTGGGTGTGGAATATCTGATTTCGGCCTCAGCAGTTGGCTCCCTGCGGGCGGAAGTGAAACCCTTGGACTTAGTATTACCCGATCAGTTTATTGATCGCACTAAAAACCGCGCCTCCACATTTTTCGGGGAGGGGATTGTGGCGCATATTTCTTTTGGCGATCCGATTTGCAAACAATTGCAACAGGTCTTAGCTGATTCGATCGCCTCTTTGAATTTTGAGGGCATTACCTGCCATCAAGGCGGTACTTATGTTTGCATGGAAGGTCCAGCCTTTTCCACTAAAGCCGAATCTAATGTATATCGCCAGCTGGGCGGCACCATTATTGGCATGACCAATTTACCAGAAGCTAAGCTAGCCAGAGAGGCCGAAATGGCCTACGCCACGCTTGCTCTTTCCACCGATTACGATTGCTGGCACCCCGATCACGATAGCGTGACGGTGGAAATGATCATCACTAACTTGGGCAAAAACGCCGAGAATGCCCAGCGGGTAATTCAAGAATCGGTGAAGCGGATCACTGCTCAGCCCTTTGAGTCTATGGCGCATAGCGCTTTAAAGTACGCCATCATCACCCAAATGGAACACGCCAACCCAGTTACTAAAGAAAAGCTCAGTTTGTTAATTAGCAAGTATATGAAGTGAACAAAGGTGGGTTATTGCCTCTGGCAATAACCTGATATCCTAAGCTGATTCTGGTTTGCGCACTGGCAATGTAATTAACTCAGCAGTCGATCGCTTCTCCACCATTTCCGAAGTAATTACACAACGCGTTAAATCTTTCCGGGAAGGCAACTCATACATCATATCCAGCATCAACTCTTCCACAATGCCACGCAGTGCCCGTGCTCCAGTCTTCCGCCGATAAGCTTCTCTGGCGATTGCTGTAATGGCATCTGGTTTAAACTCCAGCTTGACATTATCCATTTTCATCAACTCTTCATACTGCTTCACTAGCGCATTACGCGGTTCAGTCAGGATCGCCACCAAAGCATCTTCATCCAACGGCTCTAGTACCGCAGTCACTGGTACCCGACCAATAAATTCTGGAATCAAGCCAAATTTCACCAGATCTTCTGGCTCTACCTGTTTTAGCAAATCAGCATTCCGTTGTTCGCGGGATTGGCCACTTTCGGCTGGCTGAATAAAGCCCATCGATTTTTTGCCCAGCCGCTGCTCCACAATCTTTTCCAGCCCGACAAAAGCACCACCGCAGATGAACATAATATTACTAGTATCAATCTGGATACAGTCTTGGTAGGGATGCTTACGCCCACCTTGCGGTGGCACATTAGCAATCGTCCCCTCTAGCATTTTGAGTAGGGCTTGTTGGACGCCTTCTCCCGATACATCTCTGGTAATCGAAGGATTTTCACTTTTGCGGGCAATTTTATCGATTTCATCAATGTAGATAATGCCGCGTTGCGCTTCTTCGGCATCCATGTCGGCTACTTGCAACAGCCGCAGCAAGATATTTTCGACATCTTCTCCCACGTAACCCGCTTCGGTCAGAGTGGTGGCATCGGCTACTGCAAAAGGCACTTGCAGTACTTTTGCTAAGGTCTGTGCCAGCATCGTCTTACCGCAGCCAGTGGGACCCACGAGCAAGATATTGGCTTTTTGCAACTCAATCTTTTCGTCTGAAGAATTAACTTTACTTCCGCTATTTCCGCTATTTTCCTTGGCCTGGGCGTAGCTGAGTCGCTTGTAGTGATTGTATACCGAGACCGATAAAACCTTCTTAGCTTCTTCTTGGCCAATGACATGATCATCTAAGTATTGCTTCAGATCACGGGGCTTTGGCATTTGGCTGACCGTCATTGGCAGCGTTGATTCTTTCTTCTTACGGGGTTCTGATCGGGCTGGTTGATGGGACATGTTGCCATGGCCTTCTAGCAACTCCTCATCCAAAATTTCATTGCATAATTCTACGCATTCATCACAAATGTAAACTCCTGGCCCAGCGATTAGCTTGCGCACTTTATCCTGAGACTTTCCACAAAAGGAGCATTTGAGATGAGCATCGAATTTAGACATAATGTGCCTCTAACAGCAAATGAGGGGAAACTAGCCATCAAACACCAATTAAGCCACTAGCTCTAAAGCTACTGGCTTGGTAATAACTTTATCGATAAGTCCGTAAGCTTGTGCCTCATCTGAAGACATAAAGAAGTCTCGCTCAGTATCAGCAGCTAATTTATCGAGGGGCTGACCAGTATGGTGAGCCAATATTTCATTCAGCTTGCTCTTGTGATAAAGAATTTCTCGCGCCTGAATTTCGATATCGATCGCCTGACCCTGAGCACCGCCCAAAGGCTGATGAATCATGATCCGGGCGCTGGGTAGACACATTCTTTTACCCGCTGCCCCACCGGCCAGCAAAAAAGCCCCCATACTGGCGGCTAAACCGTAACAAATTGTCACCAC
>JAYUSR010000083.1:0-21306 GCA_043755575.1 Synechococcales cyanobacterium | reverse complement strand
TGAGTTGACCGGTTAAACTGGTGCGATCAAGCAAGGTGGTGATCAGACCATTAACCAAATTGGCTCCGGCCTCGTTATGGACTACCGACCAACCATCTTTTTCCAACATGGCGCGTAGCAGCAAAGAAGTAGTAGTTTTGCCATTGGTACCAGCCACTACGATCACACCATGCTTGATCTGCTGTGAGAGCAGATTTAGAATCCGAGGGTGCAGATTTTTAGCGATCGTCCCCGGCAAAACACTAGCCGCCCCTAGTTTCAGGGTGCGAATAGTAGTAGTAATAGCTTTGGCCGCAAATACAGCGGTGCCCAGTCTGACTCGATCGATGAAACTAATTTTGCCCATTCACCCTCATAAAATAGTCCTGCTCTGGGTCAAACATTATAGACTAGAAGGCTGCTTTGCGCCTCAAATCCATCAAAGTAAATAGACATACAAAAATAATACACATCGCTCATTAGTGCCCATCAATTGCTAGTATGGTTAAGAAAGTTTATGATTTAGCACTCTAGGCACAGCAGAAATAGATGACATTGATATACTGCCCAGGCTTAGTTCAGAAGTAGAGTGATCATCCATCAATATTTAGTTTTTTTAGAATCATTGCCCTGCGAGAGTCAGCAAGTACTATCGCCCATACCTCAAATCATCATCCATCATGAAAGATAACCTTGTCAAACTCGCTGAACCTGGGGCGCTCCAGTTTCTTGGAATGCAAGAATCGGGATCGAAAGAAGAAAGCAATTTCAAGTTAATCACCAATGCTCTGCGCAAGTACTGGTATGTCAGCGCTCTACTCAGCTCCTTAATGATGGGTGGCATTGTGTTGAAAACCTTCACCCAAACACGTATCTACGAATCCGAAATTCAAATATCAATTGAGTTAGACAAGGGTTCATCAGGAGTGGACAAATTAGCCGCGTTAGCTGGGGGTGGCAGTAATAATAGCGGTGAGAATTCTTCCACCTCAACTCGGACTACTCAAATTGAAACAACCATCGAGCTATTACAAAGTAAGCAGTTGATTAAAAAAGCGATGGATCAAATTGTTGATCCGAAGCTCCGTACTACGCCAGATAAAGTGCTAGATAATATTAAAATTTCGTCAAAGACAGATATTGATATTTTAAATATCTCTTACTCTGATCCTTCCCCAGAAAGAGTAGTTGCTGTTTTGAATTCTTTAAGTGACACCTATATCAACTTTAGTATCAAGCAAAAAAAGGCTAAGACAGACAGCTCGATCGCCTTTATCGAAGCCCAATTACCAGAGGCTCGTAAAAAATTAGAATTTTCAGCTCAGCAAATTGAACAGTTTCGGCGTAAATACCGCTTTGCCGATCCGGAAAGTGCGGCCAAAGCCTTATCTGAATATCGCCAACTCGTTATTGGCAAATTGAATGAAGCTCAAGTAGCCAATTTGCAAGCTCAGCAAACCCAGCAACAGCTAAATAAGCAGTTAGGGCAGGTGGGACTGCGCTCTGAGAATTCTTTATCCACAACTGTGCTTACTCAAGATGGTGTGTATCAGAAGCTATTTGAAGAAATCAACCTCCTAAATATTAAATACAACCAAGAAAGAGTTCGGTTAAGCGACGAGAATCCCACAATAATTGACTACAAGAAAAAGCGCGAACAGTTGCAATTGTTGCTCAGAAAGAGAGCGCAAGATGTTTTAAAAAGACCAGTATCGGATACAGAACTCGCGAGCGGTGCTATATCCAACGTTTCTGGTAACAAGGCAGGAGCTTCTCTATCCGAGAGTTTTGCTGGGGAGCAGGCGAAACTAGAGACAACGATCGCCTCTCAAGCTGCTCAGCAAGCTGGATTAAAAAAAGTTTATGACCAAGTAGAAGCGCAAATCGCCCAGCTGCCCGCGCTGCAAAAGCAATATACAGAGTTAGAACGGGAATACAAACTCCAAACCCAAGAATTGACTGCTTTTTTGCAGAAACTACAAGAATTGAAAATTGTTAATGCCGAAAAAATTGTGCCTTGGACTTTGTTGGATCCCCCAGAACTACCAGACTTTCCTATTTCTCCAGATGTCCCTCGTCAACTAGGTCTAGGAGCAGTAGCCAGTTTGTTAGTAGGAGCATTAGCTGCCATCGGCTTAAATAAGCTTGACACTCGAATTGACGACCCAGAAGCTGTTAAGGACTTGACTGGGCTGCCTATTCTAGCGCTAATTCCCAAAGTCGGAGATTTGCATTCGCAAGCCGCGATGCAGTCTGATGATCGAGCGACACCAGTTAGTCGTAAAAAAGGAAAAGACTATGAGTACTGGAGCTTTATCGAAGCAATCCGGTCTTTAGCTTTGGGCATTGGGTTTACGACGGATCAAAAAGAGAGTTTGGATGGTAAGGTTGTGGCTTTTACCTCGGGTTTGCCAAAAGAGGGAAAATCAACTATTTCTTTTAATTCTGCTGCGCACCTTGCCGAACTAGGCTACCGGGTATTGATAATAGATGGCGATTTATACAAATCCAGCGTCCGCAATTTTTGTTCTAAATCTCCAATTTTTCATGGCGTTGATTGCTTCGCCCGAGAAGGATTAACAGATGTAATCAGCGGCACTCATAGATGGCAAGACTTGGTCAAGAAAGCGCCTGGTATTAAGCTGGATGCGCTATTTTCTGGACCAAGAGTAGTTAATTCGATCGCATTACTTAATTCACCGCGTTTAGAGCGGTTGATGGATGAATGGCGCAAAGAGTATGACTACATAGTACTTGATGTCCCACCAATTTTAGGAGTCAGTGATACTCGTCTTTTAACTACCCTGGCTGATGGCTTGGTTTTTGTAGTTGGATTAGATATTGCCCAGCGTCAATCGATCAACCGTGCCATCACTCTACTATCTTCCCTCGAAACACCGATCTTAGGCATGGCTGTTAACCAAGTGGCAGCTCATCATACTGGTTATCATAGCTACTATGAATACTATAGTAAACCAGCTCTACTATCAGAGTCAGAGAAGGTTGTTGATGTTCGAATTATTGATTAAATAATATGGACGCAGCTAATAATCTCCTCTTAACTTCAGGGGAATTTTCTTCGCGAGCACAATCGCTAGAGCACAAATTATCTTCGCTTACTCATCGACAGCTCTGAAGATGGCAAAGAGCGAAAGAGCTGTAAGTAGTCCTGAGCAATTTTTTCTTTGGAATAGTTATTCACACAATATGCTCTTCCCGATCGGCCTAAGTCTCTCACTAGCTCACAATCACCACTTAGTTTTTCTAAGTAAGTCGCTAATCCAGAGCCGTCACCATTTCTAAAAGTAGCACCACAACAAGCTTGAGAAACAACATCATTTAAGTAGGAATGAGCAGGGCAAATAGCAGCAATAGGAGTGCCCGCTGCTAGGGCGGAATATAGTTTACTAGGGGCAATCAATCCCTCCATCTCCTCGGCAATACTAACGATCGAGATATCGCAAGCTGTTAGAGAAAAAGGTAAATTTTCTCGGGATTGATATGGTAAGAACAAGCAATTAGTAACGCCCGCTTGTTCTACTTCGTTTTGGACATAATCTCGTTTGTCACCGCTACCAATAAAAACAAATTTAATTGGCTTGCCTTGTAGTCGAATAATGGCATCCAGAAGAGTCTCCATGTCGTGGCAACGTCCCATATTGCCAGAATACAAAACAGTGAAAGTATCTATTAAGTCATGCTCTTTCGCAAACCAGTTTTGGTTTTTAGCGATCGGTTTAATAACTTTTGGTTCAGTCCAGTTGGGAATTACCGAAATCTTGTGAGCGATCGAAGGTTGCTTGGCGACAATCCGATCTTTCATAGTGTCACTTAGTACAATAATTGCTCGTGATTGTTGCCAGGTAAGAGCATTGCACTTGTCCCAAAACTTAGCAATCCAGTGCTGCTTTTCAATAACATCTAGTTCGATCGCAATGTCTGGATATAGATCATATAGTAGACAGACATAGGAGATTTTGCAAAAACGGCTAATCACATAGCCAAGAAACGGTAGAAAAGGTGGCGCAGTGGTAAGCAGAACCAGCTCACGACGATGGCTCGACCGCAGTAAATGAAGAGTTGCCCGCAGAAAAAAAAGAACCCCAGCTAGGGTTTTGCCCCGAATACGACTTTGCCAGAGTTGAGCAGAATGCGATCGATGGATGCTGAGGAATTCGTACTGCTCACGACGGGGAGCCTGAAGAGGATTCTGCGCGTCGAAAGCGTATCCAGGTTGACTCGTAAAAACCTCTACAGAGGCTACACCTTCTTGGAGTTGATGGGCAAGTTCCTCAATAAGCTGGCCGGTGGCGGCATAGTCTGGAGGAAAGAATTGGTTGATTATCTTCAGATTAACCGGATGGACTTCTTGCCGAATGTGGGGAGAGTCTTTCAACAAACTATCGCCAGTTTTTTTTAGGGATTGACTAGAAGTTAGAGACATTTGCTAATAATTAGGTGAGACTTCAATTTGTGGCTACAGCTTTAACAATTTTCGTCTAGTTTTCACTAAAGTAGCATAGCATGTGTCAATAAGTACACGGACACGGCAACTATTTTGTTTCTAGATAATTACTCAGATTCAAATTTTGACCATGTAGGTAGGCGGCTTAATATTGAAATTAGCTAGCATTGCTGGAGCAATTGCTGTAGTAGAGAGGGTTCCGTGATCGCTTGATTCTGGTTGATTTGGGTCAAATACTAACAAAATTCCTTCAGGAATATGGTATGCATAAGAGCCGGACTCATCTTCGATGTCTACAATTTCTAAGCCAATGTTGCTTAAAGATATAGTCTGCCCGTCAAGAGAAACGCTTAATTTTTCTTTGTCTGGATTTTCTACTTGAAAAAATATTTGAAAAACGTTGTTACCAAGATCTATAAATTCAATCGGAGTATCATTTATGCTTAGCTTGCCTAGATTCAAACGAGCTAATTCAGAAACCTTTTCATCAATCACAACCATGTACATTGGAACCATTGCACGACGAGAATGCCATTGATTGCGACTTACACCGATTGCTTCCATGAATTTATCGAGATCGCTAATTAGCAGTTGCGTTTTGACAGCAGCAGACCTATCAACTGCGGCTTGCCCCATACTGCTGGCAACCAATAAGACGTAGTCTTTATTCTGTTTTATAAATGTCAGTATTTTGGATAACTGTCGATCGGCTTCTTTCATAGTAAAGTCGATTTCTTCGTTATAGATTTTGTACCATTCTGGCGTTAATTCCAAATCTTTAAAGTCTTTAGGATACTTGGCTGGCCAGTAGCGATGCATTGACGAAGCTACGTGGTTCGTAAAAAACGTGGATAGATCTGGCTTATGTTTATACAGTTGTTTCAGAAACAGATCAAAAGCCAGTTGCATTTGAGAAGTACGTCTACGCACAACTCGGCTAGGAGTTGTTTTTTCTTCCGCAACTTGTTTAGCTAAACGATAAACCGTATCTAACTGCACACCAAGCATAGGCGCTTTTGCCAAGAAGGGTAACGCGGCTTTGATATTTAATCCTTTGCTAACATTACGACCCGACGAATCTACCATTTTGAGGTTAAAGTCTTGAAAACAGCTTAACGAGTCTGGAAAGCACTCTGAGCCATTAGCGAAGGTATCAGGGACATAGAACGCATAACGTGACACTCTCTCTGGCAAAGGATATGTATGCAAAGAACCAAACACCCCAACTTTGACTCCTTGACGAGATAGTAGTTCGGTGTAAGCTGGATACTCTATATTTACTTCGGAAAGATCTTGACCAAAGTTTTGGATCAGGTGTTTTTCGTTGGTAACACCCCGGTGCAAAGTGGGCCAGGTAATCCAAGGAGATAAATGACCTTTGTCCTCAGTTACAGTTTCATAGAAAGCGCTTTGCTGAAATATTTTGGCAAGTGCGGAATTAGGATTTGCTTTCGTATAGTCCACTAAAATTCTTCGTGGTACTTCGTTTAGTTCATAGAAGACCACTTTTTTACCATGAATCATCTTAAGTTCTCCAAAAATACGTCTGCGCGCTTATTGTAACAGAACTCTTAAATCACTGATAGTTTAAGATTTCATCAGGTTTTCATAAACTTCAATAGTCTTAACTGCTGCTGTTTCCCAAGAAAATAAGGTTTTTTGCCTAACCTGACTATTCATACTAATTGCTTCTATTTGAGGGGTATTTTGAAGAAGATTCTCTATTGTTTTAAGATAATCAGTGAAATTTCCAGCCTTGACAACAACACCAGAATTTTCCGCTAGCTGAAAGGAAATTCCTCCCACATCGTAAGCAACAACTGTTAGTCCAAGAGCCATAGCTTCGATGATGGTTAGGGGGAGGGTATCGGATAGGCTAGGAAATAGCAAAATTGAAGACAGTTGATACAAAGCACGTTGATCTTCTAAGCTTAAAAAATCTGTAAAAATCAGATTGACGTGAGAAGCAGGGGGTATTTCTTGCTGCCGTCGTCTTGGCTCATCAGGATCTTGTAACTTTCCTCCAATAACAATAGTGACTTTTTCAGATATAGTGGCTGCAACCTCTAAAACTGTCGAAATACCTTTATTAGTTGTATGATTGCCAATAAATAAGAGAATTGGTTTGTCTATCGAAATGTTGTATTTCTCTAACACAGATTTGCACTCTTGCGATGTAGGTGCTTCCAAATAAAACGGATTTAGCCCATTGGGTACTAGATGAATTTTTCCAGGAGAAATACCCAAAGAGCAAAGCTCTATCTTTTCTTGCGGATAGCCTGAAAGAATAGCATCTACACCTTGAATAGATCTGAGAACAGGCTTAGTAACAAATTGATGGTATCCCCACTTTGTGATGGGATTAGTAAGTCCAAAGTGATTAATCACCTCGAAAAAACCATGAGTGGAAATTACAGTTTTAATACCAGCTATTTTCGCCTGAGAAATTACTTTTTCAAAAAATAATCCCGGCACAGGATTTTGCAGATGAATAATGTCAGGATGTTGATGAATCAGTGCATCTAAAAGGGGGCTTTCTAAGAACAAGGCTTTAAGTTGCCTGGGCAATAATCGTTCGATCGATCCAAATTTAGTTTTAGACTCAAAATTTCTGACAACTAGATCATCAATCTTAAAAGTTGAGGTTTCATCCCACATGCGCCACAGTTCAACCTGGTAATGAGTAGCCATATAGCGGCTATGCCATTCTGCGGCAATGGCGGCTCCTCCTAACCGACTACCAGAAGTGGACAAGTTAACAACAATGACTTTAGTCTTACTCATGCGCGAATATTAATGAATTAAGTTGGTTCCAATTGTAGTTGCTTAAACCAGCGCACATAATTATCTAGCCCCAAATCAAGGGTGTATTTGGGCGTGTAGTTTAGGGTTTGGAGAAGGGTGATATCGGCAACTAGCGAAAAGGGATCACCGACTCGCTGTTGGCCAGAAAACTTCAACTCTACGCCTGGACTCATTTTTTGGCAGAGCAGGGTAGCGACATCTCTCACACAGATGCCCCTGCCGGTGCCGCCGTTGACAATTAAGGGTGATGGGGAAGCCGCGTTGCTGGCTGCTACTAAAATTTCGATGGCATCTTGAATATATAGCCAGTCGCGGATTTCGTTGCCGGTACCATGTAGTTCTAAGGTTGTTGGCGATTTTTGCAAACGACAGCACAAGTCCCAGAGTAATTGTTTGCGTAAGCCTGGACCATAAATTGAGAATAGCCGGACGATCGCAATTTGCAGGCCAAAGTTCTGAGCGTAGGACGCGCAGAGTAGTTCGGAGGCTCTTTTGTGAAAGCCGTAGGGAGAATAGGGAGTGAAGTCTCCTTCTTCCGGAATGTTGGCGGCGGGTGTATCGCCGTAGATGGCGGCGCTGGAGCTGACTACTAGTTTGGTTTGGGGGGCGCTAGAGCGCATCCATTCGAGGAGGGCGGCGGTGGAGACGACGGAGCGCCGGAAGTCTTCGGCGGGGGTTTGCATCGAGAGGCCGACGGAGCTGCCGCCAGCAAGATGATAGATGGTTGCGGGGTAGCCTGATTTTTCGAGTAGTTGCTGGAGGTTGGTGGCTTCGATGTCGCCGTTAATCCAGTGGATGATATGAGCCTGCTTTGTTGCTTCTGGTCGGTAAGCTCCATGTCCAATTCCGGAAATTTGGTGGTTTTGTTGGAATAAGTGGCGGGAAAGATGTCGCCCGATAAATCCTTGTGCTCCAGTGATCCAAATAGTTGCCATCGGTCTACTCCGGCTTGGTACCAACAAAACTAAAAAGCCTTCCTGGGCGTTGGTCAACACGAGAAAGAATCGACAGAAAGACGTTGAAAGAATATGTGTTTAGCAAAAGGCTGCTGACTAAGTTACCAGCTGGGAAACGCTGAAATCTCTCTCTCAGCTCTTTTTTTAGAGTTTCCTTGGTGTAAGGTGCATAATTGATAACACTGTCAAACGAACCAATCACTTTATTAAGGATTAATCCGGATGAATTAATTGCTTGCTTGTATTCTTTGAGCAAAAAAGCATTTTCACCTCCATATAGCTTGTGGAGAGGATGTATTTGAAAAAATTTTGGCAGGTCTTGTTTGGAAGATATAACATGATCGCGAACACCAATAAAGACGCCACCGGGCTTTAATACCCGATGAATTTCGTGACAGAGTTGTGGCAAATCTTGGGCATGATGTAAAACTTGTCTAGCAAAAACGACCTGAAAACTAGCATTTGAAAAGGGCAGGCTTTCTCCAAATTCCTGGAAAACTTGAATGTTGAGATGATTGTCTATGGCTATTTTCTTAATGGCACCGGTACCGACTGTTGTGCTGGAATCCGGCTCTAAAGAAGAAACTTGCCACCCTTCTTTAGCAAAGGCATAGCTAGAAATACCATTACCGGCACCAATATCTAAGACAGATCCTTGGTTAGGAGGTAAAAACTGTTTAATGGCTTGCCATTCTTCGCTATGCCAGTACCTGTCTACTGCACTTTGAAGTGGCGAATCGTAGTAACAAGCTTGGATAAGTTCAGCTTGATCTGGTTGATTTGTTAACCAAGCAACGGCGGCTTCCCATGTTTGGAATTTACTATCTTTCATTCTCTGGAATTTCTCTAATTAATTTAGCGGGGTTTCCGGCAACTATTGTCCAAGGAGCAACATCTTTGGTAACAACGGAGCCAGCACCAACTATAGCGCCTTCGTGAATAGTTACTCCTTTAAGGATGATTGCATTAAAACCAATCCATGCACCGTTATGAATATGAACAGATTTTGATGAAACATTCTGCCAATCTTTTTTCCCTTGCTTCCAGTCCAAAACGTCCTTAGCCCGTTCAGAATAAATTAGACTATGAGAATTGTGATCAACTATGCTTACACCCCAAGAAATAAGCACATTGTTGCCAATATGTATCCCAGTCGCGGTTACAAGATTTGACTTGCCGATGAATGTCTCTTCACCAATTGAGATTTTAGCACCAGGTCTTTCAAAGAACAAAGTCCCATGAACTTGCGAATCACGACCGATCTTCAACGTACGCTCACGACTACCTTTGACTTTGAGAAAGTTAATATAAGTAGAAGAATGGATATCCATGTCCAAGAAATACTTCTTAGCAAGAGGCCGGATAAAACAATTTAAAACTTTAATTGGTATTTTCATTTACCAATTGAAGCAAGGGTAGCCTTGATATTTTTCAAGATTGATATCCCTTTGCCACGGGAGCCACATATTGATTTTTTCACCATTTCAAAATCTGCTGGATTAACTAAAACAGTTTTAGGAAGGCAAACTTCAGCTGTCATCCATTCAATCTCGGACTTGAATAATAACCAACCAGTAAGCCAACCATGACTACCACTACCATCAAATCCAATATTGTTAACATGGCTGATTGGTGGAAACAAAGTATATCCCTGATTTTTGAATACACTCCAGTACCATCGGATTGCCCAAGAATCAATTTCTCCAGCCATTTGTCTCTTCATCATATTGAAATATTCATAACTATTATCTAAGTCAAAATGCGATCGCATTGCCTGATCTGCTTGTAACACTTCCCAACCCGTTGACTGTGAATCAAAGTACGCCCAAGCCCGCCTCCAAGTCGCCCATCCCCAAGAAACCGTAAAAGGCAAAAACATCGCCTCTGTACGGTTAGCAAATTCTGGCACCGGAAACATATAACCAGAAACCTGCATGACCGAAGGCTCATCTTGATACGCCTCCAAAGCCGTATTCATATATTGCAGAAAGCCAGGACTGACAATTAGGTCATCCTCTAAAACAATCACTCGATCGAACTCATTCAGCAGCTTACTTACACCCGCAATAATAGAGTTAGCTAATCCCTGATTCTGAGTAGCCTCAATTATCTCAGCCTTTTTTCCGACCATCGATCGAACAACTGCACGGGTTCGATCAATAACTTCTTGGTCGGCAGGTTTCTTGGCTCCATCACAAAATATATAAAGAGGACTCTTTTCAAACTCTGGACACTTCATCAAGGCTTCAATCATCCGGCGCGTATGATCAGGACGATTATAAACAAAAATAGCGATCGGAGCATAGTTCATCAATTAAAATCCTCAGAATGAAAAAGTAGAGTTTTATTTAAAACTTAGTAGTGTACTGCCAGGATTCCCTCATACCATAATTCCAACAGCAACAGCTTATAGAGCATAAATATATGCTTTTTGGATTTTGGGTAATCGCTAATCATTCGACCTAAATAGTCCGAAGAAATAATCTTTAGAGAAACTAATCGCCCTGATGCCAGCTGATCAACGTACTTATCTAAAATTGCCCTCATCCATTCATAGAATGGCGGCTGAAACCCTTGCTTTGGCCGATCCAAGACCTCATCCGGTACAACCCCTCTCAACGCCGATTTAAGCCACGATTTATATCCTAAGTCATGGTCTGGCATAGCTTTACGCAGTCCCATCACTAGCTCAATCAGCTGATAGTCCAGGAAAGGTAAGCGCGTTTCCACCGAAGAAGCCATACTTAAGCGATCCCCCAATGGCAAACAGTTTGAGGCCAACCAGGTATCAAACAATAGCTTGCAAACGCGGCTAGGCACGTCTTTACAGTCTTTCAAGCCATCCTCAAAAGCTTGGTAAGCATTTCGCATTGGTAACAAATCAATAAATTCTTGAGTGTATAAATTGGCTTCATAACTTAACGCACTTTTAAAATCTGGTGTTATGTCATAAAATACTGCTTGATAAGGATAGTTTAAACTGAGATGGTAATTACCGAGAGCTTGCCTTAATAGATTACGTACTCCGGTTGGAACCCTAGGGCTAACTACTAGTTTTCTGTACAGTGAATTATTAGCAATAAAGCTCAGAGCCTCTTCGTATTGCGAAGAGCCTTGTGATTGTTTTACAAGCTGCTGCTTCTGTTCGGACAACTTTACCGCATCCGAACACCAAGAATAGCCCCAAAATACTTCATCGCCGCCGATGCCACCCAAGACGACTTTAACCCCTTTATCTGCCGCTAATTTAGACACTGAGTAATGTCCATAAGACGCAATATCAGCAACAGGATCATCGGACATTGATATCAATGTAGGAAAAAAATCAACTAATTCTTCAGTTCTTAACTCAATATCAAAGAAAGGCAAACCTAATTTTCGAGCTAACTTTTCAGCCTTTCGCCGTTCATCAAAGGCTGGATGACCTGGATAGCCAACGCTAAAAGCTTGCAAGGTATCTCTATATCTGGGAGCTGCTAAGGAAGCGATTCCACCCGAATCGATACCGCCACTTAAAGATACCCCTACCGGCACATCAGAACGTAGCGTTAATCCAATCACCTCGTCCAGCTTCTGACGAATCAGTGTTGTGGGATCGCCTTCAATAGGAGCAATATTCTCTAGGCTCCAGTATCGCTGAGGTGCAATCTGAAAATCTTCTGGGTCAATAATCAAATAATGAGCAGCAGGTAATTTTCCAACCCCAACCAGAGGAGTATTGGGTTCAGGAACGTATTGGTAATGCAAGTAAGCATCAACTGCCGATGGATCAAGCTCTGGTACTTTTGGTAGTAATGACACCAGGGTACGTAATTCCGAAGCAAAGTAAAAAATTTGATCTTGAACAGAGTAATAAAGCGGTTTTTCACCAGTTCGATCCCGCGCTAAGAACAGAGTTTTTCGGACCTTATCCCAAATACCAAAAGCAAACATGCCCCGCAACTTTTGCAAGCAGTCTGATCCCCACTCTATGTAAGCAGCTAAGAGAACCTCTGTATCAGTTTTGCTAATAAACTGATGCCCCAACTTAATTAACTCTTCCTTTAGTTCTAAATAATTATAGATCTCTCCATTGAAGGTAATAGTAAACCTTTGAGATCGATCAACCATTGGTTGATGACCCAATGAACTAAGATCAAGAATAGAAAGACGTGTATGCCCTAGTACAATAGAGTCTTCTGACCAAATGCCTAGATCATCAGGGCCACGATGGTGTAGAAGCTTTACGGCTTTATCAAACGTAGAGCTTTGCTCAAAAGAAGAATTTGAAACAACTCCAATAATTCCACACATTACATTTTTGCCTTAGTTATACTGCAAAGGAGCGAAACCATATGATAATGGAAATCATATTACAAAGTGGTTATGATTCGTACAAAATTATACCTAGTATTTCCAACATCTAGCAATTCCAAGATTATGGTTTTGCGTTGACATTCTTTATAGTTAATGTCTAAAGAATAAGTATCCTAATAAATAAGATGATTCATATCAGTTTTAAGATATATCATTTTTCCTGCTGTCAGTATCAAAAGTTATTTTACTGAGATCAAGAATTACATTATGATTTTTCAAAATGTAATTCTTGTATTCTTTTATAGATACTCGCATAATTTTTCTTTACCCACAAGTTATTAACCGCAAAAAGGAGGTACCAAAAGGCTGACGCTGCATAAATTGCACCAGAGGTTAGTGACATAATGAAAGCTTGTACGTAAAGAATCCCAACCCAGCCCCATGGGTCTCTGGATAAAGAAAGATCCAATGATCTAATTAAACCAACCAAACAAACCAGAGTAAATAAGCATCCACCAATTACACCTGTGGATAAAAATGATTCAACAATAATGTTGTGCGGATATCCAAATTTCGGAAGTTCTACGCCATAACCAAAAAAGGTATTGTGCCAATTCTCAGAAACCAACTTAAAAGACATTTGAAGGAAATCGCTTCTCTCAACAGCTGACTTGTCACCAACAGATGTTAGTCTATCTAAATTACTGCCTTTTTCACCCTGCAACAGTGGCAAGATAAAATCCACCATCACTACACTACCAGCGATAGTAGCTGGCAATCCTACATATATAATTTTACTAGCATAAGAGGCAAATACTATCAAAACACAGATCATAGTAGAAATTATTGGTCCTCTAGAAGCTGCTGAAACCAAGAAATACAGCCCTAATAAAATGGAAGCAAAGCAAACTATTCTAGTGACAAATCCACCGAATATTTCTTTTCCTTGTAAAAGGATATAAATAGATAATATGATGAGTGAGCCACTAAATGTACCTAATGAAATCGGATTCAAAGCCTCAGAAGATAATCTTCCCAAAACTGTATAAAAAACACTAGCTTTAAGGTAAGAAAGTCTTAAAAGCATAAAAAGCCCAAAAGTAATCAAAGTACATTGAGCAATATATAAATACTCTTTAGGTCTTTTTAAATCTATCATTAAAAAACTAAAACTAGGAATCCAGCATATCAAAAACAGAAAAGAAAAATAATATTGCTCATCGCCAAAAACCAGTTTTCCATGAACATCATTAAAAAATCTAAAAGAATAAATAACCCAAAAAACCGCGATCAAAGGAAATATTCTGATAGATTCCCTTGACTTAAAGTATGTTTTACTGTCCAGAAATTGGTCAATGACATCTCTCTCTTTTCCAAATATTTTAATATAAATAAAGTAAAGAGAAATAAGTAAAACTAACACTCGATAAGGAATCGTTAGTAATTTAGATTTTGTTATATCCGTAACAAATATAGCCACAAGGCCATAACCAAACATAATCAAAGAAAACGCAGCAGCATTAAAAAAAACTCTCAATTTCATAATATTTTCCAGGCCATTATAGTTGATGATAAGAACAGGTAATTAAGATAGACAAATATTTATTCATGTCAAAATTGATAAGCCCTATCGTAAACAAACAATGCATAAATAACGACGGAATGTCAGTCGCCCAAAAACACAAGAGATTTTAGCTGGACAATAAATATTTTGCGAGTTTCTAAATTTAAAGCATTAGATAAAAACGTTGAGACAGCTTGAGATAAAATAGTTGCTATTGCTGCTCCTATTTCATGATAGTAAGGAATCAGAATCAAGTTTAGTACTATATTCATAACTGCACCCAATAAAGTTTTTTGAAAAGATAAATGACTTAGTCTTTCAGCAATAAACCAAGGCGCTGTCGCAACACCCATAAAAACAAATACACCAGACCAAATATGGACTGCTAAAATCCTCCCAGATTCGATATACTCATTACCAAACAAAGTAGTGACAAGAAAAGTAGACAAAAAAGTCATAGGTAATGACACAACGATAGGTATCAAAACCATCATTCGAATCAACTTTTGAATTCTTTGATAATAAACCTCTTCACTAATCTTTTTCATCGCGTATATCGACGGTGCGATCGAAGAAGAAACCACCGTTGGAATAAAATACCAAGCTTCAGAGATACGAGTTGCAGCTGAATAAACCCCTACAGCTTTTTCTCCAATCATTTCTCCCAACATAATTTGGTCTATTCGCATATAAATCATAATCGATAAACCAGAAAGAATTAGTGGCCAACTTTCTTGAAGCAGCTTCTTAGCCAAGGATGAGTTCCATTGGAAAAGATTAATAGTATTGCCTTTAAACTTGAATAAAAGAACTAATCCTAAAGCACCTAGTACAGATTCTACTAACACAGCTATTGCAAATACTATCAGTGGAGATTTATTATAAATTAATGCCAGCCTCAGTGCAAAAGTTAAAACAAAAGCAGTATTTTTAGCAATCACAGTATATTTAGACTGCACCTGAGACTGAAACCAAATATCGATAGTGTCAAATGTTTGAATTACTCCTACCACAGCTAGTATCGACACTAGTGAGATAGTAACTGAATCATTATGACGAAATAAATAGATACCACCTACTGACAAAAGTAATGAGCTAAAGCCACCTAAAAACTTCAACCAAAAAACCGTCGGCAGAACTTCCCCCTTCGAGGATACATCATTAACGAGATAACGAATAACAACAGCATCTAGTCCTAGAGTAGCAATTGGCAAAAACATCGCTACAAATGCAGTAGCATAGTTAAAAGCACCAAATTGTGATGCACCTAAATAACGAGCTATGAGCAAGGTTACATATAAACCAACCCCCATCCGCAAAATTTTATCAAGAAATAGCCATCCAATGTTGTTAATCACAACATGTAAGTTAGGTCTATTTTTGATTTTATCAAAGTAATTTTTCAATGGAATTCATCAAAATATAAAGACTAACTACCTGATACATAGCACTGTTCAGTAGTAGTAGAACGGCCACAATGATATTGTCACTACATCGGTATTTTCTTTAACAAACTTCCTTGCAGATGATATATTTCTGTGTGCTTACCCTGAATTTTCAGTTTTACAGATCGGGTGCCACAATCGGCGGATACCACCATCGTATCTCGCTCAGACTGCCAAGGATTAGTTGCCATCACAATCCATTCATTTTTGCTAACTTTGAGTTTGCGAACCAAAGGTTGTCGATCACGCCACAATTCATGAGCCGACCGCTCGACAATCAACTGAGATTTAGCAATTTTATCAGACAAATCTGCAACTCGACCAAGACTATTCACAAAAACTGGCAAGTTCTGATAAGGCTGTCCAGTAGATTTTGGCTCATACCCCCACAATACAATACCTTTAGCACCAGTGAAAAACGGTAGCACGGCAGCTGCTTCTACCAAATAGTCTGGCAATTCCTGATTCGCCATTTCCTTATTACTGTCATGATATCTTAACCAAAAGTAAGCATACAAAGGCTTTTTACTCAATTTGCGACTACGACGATAATTTTCCTCAATATTAGCAGCTAAGTAATAGATAGAATCAGGCAAATCATAGAACATATAAACGTCGGCAATATAAAAATCTACATAAGGTTCAATGTATTTCCATAATCTTAAATCAGCTTGGTGCTTCTGCTGTAGCTTTTCTGGTGTTGAAGATTTTACAAAACCCCAATAATCTCGATTAAAAACTTGTGCTCCATAAATTCCTACCGGTTTACGGGGATAAAGCTGCTTAGACCATTTACAGGGAAGAGATAGCCAACTAGCATGTTGACGATAATTTGCTTCAACGAAGCTCTTGAAATCACTTACTTTAGCAGACTCTCGAACAATTGAATTTGACCATAGTTTCTTTAAATCTTGCTCAAAAATTGATTCTATGTCATGAACATAGATGGCACTTCCAGGAGTATGGAAATCTCCGTCAGAGCCTGGAGTATTAGCATTTCTAATATTTCTCTTAATTATTTTCTCAAAAAAAGGAGGTTTTAACCATGGATTACCAGCATTCTTAACTAAAAAAGTGTCAATATTCTCTTTTTGTTTATTAGGATAGTCTACAAAAGTATTTGATAGTTGAACACTCTTAAATCCATGATTCTCAGCTTGATTATAGTTGAACGGATGATCTCCTCCATATACATTCCAAAAAGCCTTTAAATCTCCTTTCATCTTAAAACTACGAATTGACTGCCACGAAGGAGTAGCATTTTTTGCTGGTGATGATTGACAACCAATCCCCAACGCTACTGATGAAAGTAGATAGATAAAGTTTCTACGACTGACTGAGAATTTAGCTGACATTTAATTTAGCTCTACTCCAGAAAGGATTAACTTACTAATAGCTTCATTAAGGGACTGAATCTAACTATAACAATGAAATACAGTTTATATTGAAAAATAGTTTTACTACTTTTCTCTTCAGTTAAACATGGGCTTTACCATGGTTTTTATAATTGCTTCACACTCTCGGCAAACAAAAAATCAACGGCACCCATCAATTCCTCTAAATCTTCCAAAACATAATATTTTCGATTCTTGGTAAACATCTCTTCTTCCAAAACCCCAAATTCCCATAGCTTCCCATTAGAAACTATCCCAAATAGTCTTTTCAGACTATCTCCATTGATTTTTTGCGCCGCTAACATTTCTGCCAAACATTGACCCCACCCCTCCTCAAAATTATCCTTCTTTGCTTCCACCAAAATTACATATGGCTTTTCTAGGATCACCTTCCCTCGGAGAGAACGTCGAGCAATAACATAATCTGGGACACCCGATAAATTATCATCATAGTTGAGCGGCTGATGACTCCAAATCAAAAGATCTTGAATGTAGGCACGCCAAACCTCAGTCAAAATAGGAGGAATTATATTCTCACAGATAGCATGTTCTGAATTGAAGACAATTCCTTCTTGAACAACAGTGTTTAACCGAGAGACAAAGTATTCATCACCTTGAAAGACAACACTCCGAATAAAGTCTTGTTCTTGATAAGTTAAAGGAAAGCTTCCCAAGACATCTGCAACACTTTTATAGTTTGTGAAAGCCATGCCATTACCCAGAACAACTGTAAAGCAATAAATCGTGGTGGATCTTCAAAGCCCAACTCCTTAGAGAAACAGTACTTAAATATTGGATAATAGCCTAAGCCAATTGTCTGAAACACAACATACCACTTAACGAGACAAAAAGAGTATCTTTAAAATGCTGATGGCTAGCAACGAAACCCTCATTCCGCCACCTTGCCGCACTTTGATGATTGTAAGTAAATTGATCCCTGGGGGCACTATGATAGGGCATGGCGCTACCAGCGTTGTGTATTCAATTTTTTTGATAATCATGGACTATAGTCCATTAACTTGTAGTAGACAGCTCTGCTAACTCCTGGAAAGAAACGATCTTTTGCAGGTTAGCAGAGATCGGGGGGAACGCAGTGCTCAGTCAAGAAAGCAAGGTGGAGCTAGCCCACATCAGCGACTTGAACCAGCTCAAGGTGGAATTAAACCAAATTCCGGCTGTTGATGCTGGCGATTATATTGCCGACTTATTGCCCAGCGATCGGGCGATCGCTTTTCGTCTTTTAAATAAGGGTCAGGCGATCGATGTCTTTGAGTATCTGCCTGCCGAGATTCAAGAAGACTTAATTGAAGATCTGCACAATAGCCAAGTGCGGCACATTATTGAAGAAATGCGCCCGGACGATCGGGTGGCTTTATTTGATGAATTACCTGCTGGGGTCGTCAAACGCCTACTTCAACAACTCAGTCCCGAGGAACGCCAGGCCACGGCCACCATTTTAGGCTACGACGAAGGTACTGCTGGGCGATTGATGACCACCGAATACGTGCGGTTGCGCCAAGGTCTGACGGTGGGTGAAGCTTTGGCTAAAATCCGGCAGAGTGACCAAGATAAAGAAACTATTTATTATGCTTACGTTACCGATGATAATCGGAAGCTAGTGCAGGTGGTTTCGCTCCGGCAATTACTATTTACGCTGCCAGATACTCTGATCAAGGATGTGGCTAGCGATCGAGTGATTAAGGTCAGCACCGGAACCACTCAAGAGTCGATGGCGCGCTTGATGCAGCGTTATGACCTCATTGCGATGCCGGTGGTCGATCGAGAAGATCGCCTAGTGGGGATTATCACGATCGATGACGTGGTAGACATCATCGAAGAAGAAGCCACCGAAGACATCCAAAGGCTGGCCGGGGTGGGCAGCGGTGACGAATCAGCGCTATCGACACCTTTAGAAAAAATTCGCAGCCGTTTGCCCTGGCTGCTGGCCATGATGGTGCTATACATTGGGGCATCCAGTTCGATCGCCCCTTTCCAAGCAATTATTACTAAAATCCCGGTGATTGCCGTGATCATGCCACTATTTTCTAATACCGGCGGCACTGTTGGGATTCAGGCTTTAACCGTCACCATTCGCTCTTTGGGGGTTGGGGATGTCAACACCGACGATGCCTTAAAGATCTGGCGCCGGGAGCTAATTGCTGGGGTGGGCATTGCCCTATCGCTGGGATCAATGATGGTATTAATTGCTTCTTTGCTCTGGACATCCCCGACTGAGCGCTGGGTGGCGTTTGTAGCTGGAGCAGTGATGGCTCTGAATACATTGGCGGCAGTGACATTGGGCACGATGCTACCGATGGCTTTTAAGCGGTTGAACCTCGACCCGGCTTTGCTGAGTGGGCCGTTAGTCACGACCTTGCTGGATAGTATTGGCTTTATTCTGTTTTTCTCATTGATTACGATCGCCCTCAATGTTTGGCATTTGCCGATCTAAAGATCAGCCAAGAGATTGACAAGAGGAACTGAATCGCTAACACTGATACCGGACTTATTGCCGCCCTTGATCATGACTTGGAACCGCCGACATATTTTGTCTCTGGCCGACTTTACCACTGCCGAGTACGATATTGTGCTGCAAACAGCAGCTAGCTTTGGGGAAGTCATGCTCCGCCCGGTCAAAAAGGTGCCCTCTTTGCAAGGACAACTGGTTACTAACCTGTTCTTTGAAGCTTCGACCCGTACCCGCAGCAGCTTTGAGCTAGCGGCCAAAAGGTTATCGGCGGATGTGATGAATTTTGCAGCTTCTACTTCTTCTTTGAGCAAAGGTGAAACAATTTTGGATACGGCCAAGACTTATTTGGCCATGGGTACCGACATTATGGTTATCCGTCATCAACAGTCGGGGGTACCGCAGATTATTGCTCAGGAAATGGATCGACTGGGAGTGAATGTGGGGGTCTTAAATGCCGGTGATGGCCAACACGAACATCCTTCGCAGGGTCTGCTCGACCTATTTACAATCTGTTCAGCTTTAGACCCCACAAATCCTCGGACTGAGCTACTGGCGGGTAAAAAAATTGCGATCGTAGGGGATATTCTGCATTCACGGGTCGCCCGATCGAACATCTGGGGTCTGACGGCTGGTGGCGCAGAAGTCCATCTAGTAGCACCACCAACTTTGCTGCCCAAGGAGTTTGCTGATTTTTGCGAGCATGATCCCAGCCGCAAATTATTTATTCATTGGCAACTAGCGCCCGCGTTGGTAGATGCCGATTTTGTGATGACCCTACGCCTACAAAAAGAACGCATGACCCAGCACCTGTTGCCCAGTTTGCATGAATATCAGCAGGTCTATGGCATTACCAGAGAGCGATTAGCCCCATGCCATCCGGGAGTGAAGGTGATGCATCCTGGTCCCACTAATCGCGGCGTAGAAATCACTTCGGATCTGATGGACGATCCAGAATTGAGTTTGGTCAGTCAACAGGTTACCAATGGGGTAGCAGTACGCATGGCGCTGCTCTATCTAATGAGCAACGTCAAAAGATGACCAGATTTCCCCACGATCAGCTTACAGAAACTAGCTAAACCGCAGCGGACTGATACTTCAATAAAATTCCCCGCTGGCCAATAATAAAGCCCTGATCAGGTGAGAAGAACAGAATTCGATACAGATTAGAAGGCACGCTTTGAATATCGTAATCCTTTTCCCAAGTCTTACCACCATCCAAGCTACGCATTAAATCACTGCTACCGCCCGATACCCAAATTTCTTGGGAGTTGCGGTAGGCCAAATCTAACAAACCAATATTGTCTTTCTTACCCGGAAACTCCGCTTCGTCCCACTTGTCAGCGTTGACATCCGTACTAAACTGCAACTGACCACCCCGCGCTAACATCCACAGCCCACCCTCTTGGGTAAAACCCATGTTCGACACCCGGCGCGAGCTATTCCTATTATGTGGAGACCACGCTTCTTCACCGGGTCGCCACACCGAGTAAAAATTACCCTTGGCGGATACTGCTACATATTTACCATCGTCCGATCGATTGATGGTTCTAAAAATCCCGACGGCATCATTTACCAAAGACTTCCAATTTTTGCCCCCATCAGTAGTTTTATAGATGGCTCCCACGTTAGTAGTCATCTCGGCAGTATTTTGATTGAGAGCGACAATCGTACTGGGTGCTCCTGGCAACTTGGCACTGAGCGGCAGATTAGACCAAGACTTGCCACCATCATTGGTATGCAGCAACAGGGATGGCTCACCAACGATCCAGCCTTCGTCGCCCTTGAAGCTAATCGAGTTAAAGCGGTATTTTTGATCCCCCAACTCTAGCTTGCGATTTTCCCAGGTGTTACCACCATCGATCGTTTCCAACAGTGTGGCTTCACTACCGACCACCCAGCCAAGATTTAGCCTTCACTGGTGATCTAAAACAT
>JAYUSR010000082.1:0-2218 GCA_043755575.1 Synechococcales cyanobacterium | reverse complement strand
TACTGGCTCAGCTACTGGCTCTAACACTGGTGCTACTTCCGGATCCAATAGTAGTGCAGATCCTAATGGTACTTTTTCTGGTACAGCAGCAAATGTTAATGCTACTGGCGTTTTTAGTTCCGGTGGTGCAAATACTGGTGTAGCTGTTAACCCTACTTCAGGTAGTGGTACTGCTTCAGCAAGTGCTGGCAGCAATGGCTTCGGTTCGTCTAATGCTAGCTCTAACTCTGGTGCAATCGCAGTTCCGGGTGGTGGCACTAGTGCTGGTAGCTTTGGTAACTTCGGTAGCTTTGGTTCTAAATAGGTCTAAATACAGAATCGGCTACGATCGATTATCAGTTGTTAAGGTACTACCAAATTGATCGGCGACAAAACGCCCAAGTTTTCAACCTGGGTGTTTTGTTATTTGAACCTCACCCGCATGATAAGAGCTACGTACCAATGGTCCCGATCGAACGTGGTTAAAGCCCAAAGATGTGGCAACTTGACCTAATTCATCAAATTCAGCTGGAGTCCAGTACTTAATCACCGGTAAATGTTCGAGAGAAGGCTGCATATACTGGCCGAGAGTCACTCGATCACATCCTACTGCTCGCAGATCTGCTAAAGCTGCTAAAATCTCGGCCCTAGTCTCGCCATGACCTAGCATCAGACCCGACTTGGTGGGAATCTGGGAATTGCATTCTTTGACGTAACCTAACACGGCTAAAGAACGGTCATATTTAGCCCCCCGTCGCACCCGATCTTGAAGGCGCAAGACCGTCTCAATATTATGGTTGTAACAAGCCGGGGTCGCTTCAACAATAGTAGCAACTCTTTGATACTGAAGAGTCTCAGCTTCTTTGCCGCTCCAAAAATCTGGAGTGAGTACTTCTATCTGAATAGTCGGATCGATCGATCGAATAGCCTGCATAGTCTGGACAAACCAACCAGCCCCACCATCAGCTAAATCATCTCTGGCCACGGCGGTGAGGACTACATAGCGTAATCCTAAGAGTTGCACCGCTTCAGCGACTTTAGCTGGCTCCTGAGGGTCTAAAGGCATCGGGGCATGACCCTTATCCACTTGGCAAAAACCACAGCTACGGGTGCAGGTCGGTCCCATTAGCAGAAAAGTCGCAGTCTTTTGGCTATAGCACTCCGCCCGATTTGGACAGCGGCCTTCCTCACAAATGGTATGAATTTGGCGCTGTTTAATAATTTGCTGGACGGTAGAAATTTCGCTAGCACTGCCGATCGATCGGCGTAACCAGGGTGGCAATGAACGGACATTCGATTTCCATTCTGCGGTAAAAGATACAGATGTTGAGTCAGAAGAATCAAAACTACTCATGTCTGCTTGGTCACCATCTAGTACATACATCTAGAGGATATGTGCAAAACAGAGGTTTTTCAAGCTCTCACCAACTTCGTCCGAAAAAATGGGTAACATAATCTTTAGAGAGTGACAGAATCGCAGCCAGTACAGCAAGTAGGATAGAATAGCTTATCCGAACTGTATTATGGGCAAGCACCAAGATATCCTTAATTTCTGGCATATCTCACTAAAAATAATCTTACTAGTAAATACCCATCACTTAGACCCCAATACTGATGAGTAAGATTTACACCCATAACACCAAATATCGCAGGAGTAAGTCGTGGCTAATAGCAAAATCTTAGTAATTGATGATAGTCGAGTTATTCGCAAAACTGTCAAAGACATGTTGCCAGAAGGCGATTTTGAAGTAATCGAAGCCAAAGATGGGATTGAAGGGATTAACCTGGTCAAAGAGCATCGCCCAAATTTGATTATGCTAGACTTCATTTTGCCTAAAATGAGTGGTTGGGAAGTTTTTCAGCAAATCCAGTCCCATCCAGAACTACAAAAAATCCCTCTGGTTTTAATGTCTGGTCGGCGAGAAGAAGTTACCAACAAAATCTCTGAGCCTTTTGAATATTTTGAATTTGTTGAAAAACCTTTTGACCGAATTAGCTTAGCCCAAGCCATTAAAGATGCGATGGCTAAGGCCAAGAAAGTCCGGCCTCAAGCCCCCCCGGTTCCGGTTGCTGCCAACATGGAATATGATGCAACTCCTGAAATTGAAGCACTGCAAGAGCGGATGCTAGAAATGGAAAATTCTACTACCCAGTCAGCTCAAGAATTGATGAACCAGCTTAGTCTGTTTCGGAAGGCTAGCAGCAGTGAAATTGAGGATCTGCAATCCCAGATTCAAGA
>JAYUSR010000081.1:0-54805 GCA_043755575.1 Synechococcales cyanobacterium | reverse complement strand
CGCAAAGCGATCATGCAATTCCCGCATGTAGATCACTAAATCTGGATAGCTAGCTGGTGTCAAATTCTCGTAGTCAATGCTAATTCCAGCAAAGCGATTACTTTGAACAAATTTCAGTAAATTTTGAATATTTCGCTGGCGAGCTGCCGGATTAGCTAACATCGTACCAAGTCTTTCTGATTGCCAACTCTGGGTGGAGCGATCAAAATTATTAATTAAGGGGACAATTTTCAGATCAGGACGATGCTGGCGGGTATAGGCCAATACTTTCTCTTGCTTGTGGCGATCATCGATCGAGATCGTGCCATCGGCTTGCTCTAAGTGTAGCCATTCTGGCATCAGTTTATCGATCTGGGAAACATGCTGTTGAAGGGAGGAAAAACTGTTATCATCCCAATTGACGAAAAATCCAATGATCTCTGATTTATGGGCAACGGCTGTGGGCACTTCAGCAGCGGCAGCTATTAATTCATTAGTTTTTGAGTCTGGAAGCAAGTTATTCTGATTAAATTTGGGATGCTCATCCCGATGAGCCGAAGACAGGCTATCTCCCTTTATCCCTAAAGGCAGACTAGGCAGGTGGGGATTATGGAAAATACTAAAAATCAAAATACTTAAAAAAGTGATGATTCCGATACTAATAAATATCGTCATCCGCCGAAAAATAGCACTACGTTTTTGCTCTGGATCGTAAAAAGTAGGATGAGTTGTAAAACGAGTCATAAGTTGCCGAGTATTACGGTTTTTACTGGGTCAGAATATAAAAATAGACAACTCAAAATCTCAGCATTCTGACTGAACCACATTGTTCATCTCTTGCCGGGTGGAAGGTTCACACTGTAAATCAATTATGCTAATTGTCGATGTTATTTAGAGAGAAATATTTATCGGCATTCCTATTTTGAGAAAATCAAAATAGCGAAATATATAGGTGTCTACAGCTAAGAGATACTGCTCACCAAAATTGAGATGCATCCGTCGCATAATGCCATGTTGCACGACAATTCAAAAATCATGTTATGGGCAAAATGCTTAAAAGAATTGGCTCTGATTCAGCCTTTTGTCGATTCCATCTGGTCAATCAGAAAACCCAAAGATATAGTCGATGGAAAGCTACTATTCGGCGTATTGAGCACTCTATATTTACTAATTAGCCTGGGCGACAGACCACCTATAAATGAAAAGAAATAAATTGAATTTACTCGCAACTATTGTGAGCGTCTTGATTATCAATATTTTTGGAATTCAGGGCGTACAAGCAACCGAAGTGAAATCATTAGTTACTACCGACTTGCTATCCGACTCCTTGACTAACTTTGCGGATCAGAACAGTCTGAAGGCTCAACCAAAATCAGCGATCGAATCACCACAGAATAAAACCAAGCCTGAGTCAGTTGTTAAACTAGTCAATGCTGAAGCCTACAACGATCGCGGAAATGAACGCGCCGCCGCCGGAGATAACCGAGGCGCAATCACCGATTTCACCGAAGCCATTAAACTTCAGCCTAACTACCCCGAAGCTTATAATAATCGGGCAAATGCTCGGGTTACATTAGGCGATCAGCCGGGAGCATTAGCTGATTTCGATCAAGCTATGCAACTCAACCCCCAGCCAGGGGCTAATGACTACAAAAATCGTGGAGGGCTACGCTGGAGCTTGGGAGATAAACAGGGAGCTTTGGCTGATTTTGATCGAGCCATCCAACTTAATCCCCAGCCAGGAGCTGATGACTACAAAACCAGAGGGAATTTACAGTGGGATTTAGGAAATAAGCAGGGGGCGTTAGCCGATTTCAATCAAGCGATCCAACTTAATCCTAACGATGCCCAAGCGTATAATAATCGGGGCAACATCCGTGCCGAACTAGATGATCGTCCAGGGGCGATCGCTGATTACACTCAAGCCTTAAAAATCAATCCAAACTATGCCGAAGCCGATCGTAATCGCCGGGGTTTACTGTTTTCTACGACACCTCAAATCCAAGGAGAACTAGTTTTTGGTGGAGGTAGCGTGAGTGGAGGATCTCAGGCTCGCAATCTGAGTGCTCTGAGCAAAGAATCTTTGAGTTTGCTTGCTAGTATCACTGTCACTCATAGTTTTACGGGGTACGATCGGCTACTAGCCAGGTTTCAAGCCTCAGCTTTTGGTGCCCCAACTTCCACCGATCCAGGTGGTTATACACCCGAAGGTCGTTTATCCTGGACAGATGGCACCCTGAATAATCAGCCTGGTTTACAGGCTCTTACCTACCAATTTCCAGTATCGCCGACCACCGAAGTCGCCCTAGCTCTCAAGGGTGGAGATGGTATCGAAACTATTGCGGGTACCAACATTAATCCCTACTTTAGCGGTGGCGGATCGAGTGGCTCTATTTCTTATTTTGGTAGCTCGCCTTCGTTTTACAACTATGCCTCTGGCACAGGATTTGGAGTTCGGCAAAAGCTGGGTAGCCAATTTGAGCTGGGCGTTGGCTATTTGAGTCAAAACGGACTATTTGCTGGGGAATCAGCCGGATTAGTACGACTGCTTTATAAACTTAACGATCAGTCCAAAATTGGTATTACCTATGTCAATTCCGATCGAACTCAAACTGCGACCGGAAGTAGAAATGTCAATAATGTCTACGCTCAGAGCACCAGTCAAGCTCTGGGCTTAGAAGGATATTATCAAGTCAGTTCTAACTTTGGATTGGGTGGTTGGATTGGACACACAACTAGTGATGTCTCTGGTGGAAATGCCACCAGCTTGAGCTGGGCAGTGAGCGCAGCTTTCCCTAACAACGGTAATATCGCTGGTTTATTAGTGGGACAAGAACCTCATGTTACTAATGCTTCAGGTAGTTTGAGTTCTTTTGCTGATCGGAGTAGCTCTTTGCATTTAGAAGCTTTCTATCAGTACAAAATCAACGATATTTTGTCCATTACCCCTGGTGTGATTTACGTGACGGCACCTGATAGCAATGGGCAAAATGGAGCAGCCTTAATTGGTGTGATCCGCACTAATCTCAGTTTCAGTTTTTAGATGATGTGGCGATTAAAATGGGTGAAGAGGGACTCGAACCCCCGACCAGCTACTTAGAAGGTAGCTGCTCTATCCGGCTGAGCTATTCACCCGCGTCCTCTATCTTACCCCAGCACCAGCAAAAGTTAAAGCGATGGCCACAATTGCCAGTATTTGGATCTTTCCAATTAAGTCCCTCGATGGAGTAATGGTTGAGACTGCTTCGATCGAACGGGGCGGTTCTCTCGCAGATGACCGACGGTGGGCGATTACTGACCTTCGGGGCAAGTTTGTGAATGGCAAAAAATACCCCCAGATTCAACAAATTCGGGCGCAGTTTGATTTAGATACGGGGTCAGTAAAACTGTCGGCACCTGGTCAGCCAACAGGCCAATTTCAGGTTGCCATCGAGAATACCGCTCTCCATGACTGGCTGAATGGCTATTTGGGCTTTGCTACCCAACTCATCGAAAATACTGAAATTGGTTTCCCCGACGACACGAAATCGCCAGGGCCAACGATTATTAGTACGGCTACGTTGGAAGCGATCGCCAGCTGGTATCCAGATTTAGATATGGCTGAAGTGCGCCGCAGACTCCGCACCAACATTGAACTAGACGGATGCACAGCTTTTGAGGAAGATCGGCTCTTTGACCAAGGATTATTTCAGCTCGGTCAGGTGAAAATACTCGGCATCAACCCCTGTCAGCGTTGCGTAGTGCCCACCCGCGACTCTCTCACCGGAGTACCAGACAACAGCCAATTCCAGAAAGTTTTTAGCCACCAGCGATCGGCTACCCTCCCAGCTTGGACAAAACTAAGCTTGTTCAATCATTTTTACCGAGCTGCCGTTAACACCAAGATTCCCTCTACTGAGGTCGGTAAACTGCTGCAACCTGGCGATCTTCTGCAAGATTAATCTAGATTAAGGCGTGCCACTAGTCAGAGCGTTATTCAAAGATTTCTCTTCCGCCGACAACGACTGGTAGCCACGCAACATCTGATTGTATGCCTGGGACTGCTGATTGATTTCCCGCACAAACTGATTGTAAGTATTTACCTGTTGATTGTATTCATCGCGCCTGCTGGGATCTATGCGATCGAGTGTTGTCCGGTGCTCTTGTGCCCGACTTTCCAGCCGTTTAAGACTAGCTTGCAGTGACAGTAACTGTCGCTCTAATTGTTGGGCTTTGGTCTCGAATTGGGTAAAAGCTTTTTCGTAGTTTTTAGAAAGTGCGACAACTGCTGATCGATCGCTAAAGTAATTTCGATAGTGTTTTTCGAGTGCTGGGCCAAGATTAGCCACTTTAGTACCCAAGAGTGAATGCAGCTCGTTACTTACCACATCAGGATCACGCTGCCGATAGATATTTACAAGCTTGTGCAGTCCGGGGTCTGGCGAACTATCAAAAGCCTCTAGTAACTTGATGTTGAGGACATCTTTCTCAGAATCAGATAACTCATAATAGGCAGCATGGAGCATTTCATGAGCCGCGGTGGTTTCCATCACACCGTGCAGGCGCTGGTCATTCACCTCCAGGATGAAAATACCCTTGGCTGGAATGTAACATCCTAAAGTATTAGTACTATCACTAGAACCGGACTTTTTACAAGGGGTTAGACCAGATGCTTTGGGTTCAATTTGAGGATTAGTGAGATAAAACAAGCGCCGACCTTTTTCGGTCATGCGCGTGGATTGGGCGAGTTGAGCAATCCGCTGCGGTGGCTGATATTTGGATAGCTTGATGTTGTCACTGATCGCTTTACTCTGGGTATGCCACACATATAAGGCCAAGGCCACTGGTACCCAAAGATATTTACGCAGATTGCTCATAGTGGAATTGTGTTAGGCGGTTGGTTGTCCGAGGGTCGTAATATACAATACCGCTTCATCAGTAGGAATTCCTAGCACTTCGTTAACCTGATCGTCAAAGAAACCAGCAATGCCGCTTACCCCCACACCTAGACGAATGGCCGCTAAATTTAGGCGCTGTCCTAAGTGTCCAGCATCTAAATGCAAATAGCGGTAAGCCCGATCACCATAACGATCGATCGCCTGACTCAAATCAGCCGTATGAAATAGCACGGCGGCTGCATCCCGGCCTAGTTCTTGACCTAAACAGAGATAGTGCAGTTCCCGCCGGAAGTTTTTGAACCGAATTTGGCGCAATTCTTGGGTTTGGGGAGCATAGTAATAACAGCCTTCCTCCAAACCATTTACGCCCGAAACCGCAATAAAGCTTTGAATCAAGCTCAGATCAAAGTAGTCAGGAATTTCATCTAAACCACAGTCGCCATAATGTTGGGGTTGGTAAGTGAAGTCTAAAATTGCTTTCAACTGATCGAATTCTAGGTTGGTGCCGGTATAACTTCTGGTCGATCGACGCTTTAAGATCGTATCTTCTAAACCATCTAGAAAAGCATTATCTTGCCACAAAACAGGCTGTGTCACAGTCGAAAGCTTCAGGCAAAAAGGAAAGTTATACTTATCAGCAGACTGGTTACTGGGTTTTTCGATTGGTGACTGCTGCTCATCGGCGGCAATTTTGGTAATTTCATGACAGTAAGCTAACAGCTGACCATCGGGCAAATCAGGGTATTCTTGGCTAGTGAGCGAAGGCCAAGCCGAGGGCGTAGTCGAGCTAGCTGGTAATTCGCCTTCTAGATCTACCAAAGGCATCACAGTGGTAGTGCCCTCTTGATTACTATCTAGATACAGCAAATCATCTAGTGATTGATCGATAAACCCACCCACCAAATAGGGGCGAAAACCATTGATCGCTCCGGCTAGTTCTAAGTTACCTAATAAATGACCAGTATCTAGACAGATCCGCCGGTAGGCCCGGTCTTGGTAACGCCAAGCTGATCGATTAAAAACAGCGGTGGTCACTAGCACCAAATCCGTCTCGGCCAGCAGCGGATGCTGAAAGCAAGCTGTCTGGAGAGCAGGCCAGACGTCACTTTCCCAAAAATGAATGAGAGAATGATCTTTAGGCTGATAGCTATACAAACCTGGCTTTAAGAGACTAGTACCTTTAGAAATTAGGTAAATCTCAGCTGGATATAAACCCCCGGCAGAAGGAGCCGATCGTAAATAAATTGGTGCGACCGTCGTCGGAATTTTAGCAGTCAGGCCATAGCTACAAAGCAAAAATAGGGAAAGTCTCTTCCACCATTGATCGGCGGCCGTAATAACTTCTTCTTGTAAATAAGACTTTAGATCAAAACTAGCGCCAATTTTATATTCTTTATAAGACGAAGGCTGTTGACTCCAATCCAACCCAGTACTTTTACTGGAGATCGTTTCAGGGTCGTATTTAGTCCGCTGATGATAATGTTGGACAAAAGATTCCGTCATAAGAACAGGGGGCTAAAACTGCTAATCTTCTTCAGCTTATCATCCAGTGATGGTCATTCCCTGAGTAATGGCTGTCCAAATCGCCCAACCATCCACCAGCAGCAGCAAAGCCGTCACGCCCAAAAGGATAAAATACATCCAGGGTTGGGCTAGTGGGCGCACATCTTGAGTGTCAACACTGGTCTGGGATTGAACAATTTCTACTAACCGATTAAATCCCGCCACCCGCATCGGTAATAGATATCCCTGTTGGGATTCGTCTATAAAGTAATAGACCAAGCCACCCTGACCAGTAGAACGCGCCTTCAGAGCTACCACATTTTGCCAAGGCAGTGACCAGCTGGTCACCAACAGCGACGGTACCCACCATGGATAGCACACTTGGATCTGTCGATCGTCCGTCACCACTTGCTGACTTAAAGCCCCTTGTAGCAAAATCAAGCCAGTACCGGCTCCCGCCAACATTAGCCCCGGTGAAGCTTCACCCGTCATCTGAGCCAAAAAGGGCAATGGTAGTAATAAGGCGATATAAAAAAGAGTCAGAGTAATTCTGATCAGTGGCGAAATCCGAAAAGTTTGCAGAACAGTCATACTCAAAATATCAAAAACTGTTCGTAAGATAACTTACTTTTTCGTTGACCAGTCCTTACCCAGCTTAATCGTGATATCAGCATAAAGATCCCCAGAGGTATCGACTTCTACTGCTCCTACACCAATTTTTTCTTTGATCAGCTCACCGGCCACTGGCCCACCATATTGGACATTGATCTGAGTAGTCGCCAGATTTTCTTTGAGGGCTTTCGGATCGCGATCAAGACTGATATGTTTGTAACCAGCTTTTTCCAGGGTTTTCAGAAAACGCTGTGTGGCATCTGGATAGTAGCCGGTATCTTGAACTCTGATCCGCAGTTTTTCAGGTGGAATAGGCGTATTATCAACTTCACCATGTCCGAAATACTGAGCCATTTTGCTTTTAATACCTGCTTCATTCGGTAGCCAGTAGCTAGTACCGTGGCGACCATCACCATTGTAGTCACCAGGCAACCGCATCATCTGGGTCTTACCTTTGGCTGATCCACTGGCAAAGCCAGCCAGAGCAATGATTTGCTCTACATTCAGATTAGTATCAATGTGATCTCGGACAATCGACATCAGTTGCGGTACCCGAGCAACGTTCATAGGGTTCACCCATTGTTCTAACATGGCACGCATGGCAATTTGCTGACGTTGCATTCGGCCTAAATCACCATTGGCATCATGGCGAAAACGTAAAAATCCTAATAATTTGTTGCCATCTAGCTGCTGCTTACCGGCCTTGAGGTTGACATAAAAATGCTGAGAGTCATCTTGATATTTCATATCTTTGGGCACCGTCAAGTTCACCCCACCTAAAGCATCAATCAGTTTCTCAAGACCGAAGTTATTCATCCGGACGTACTTATCAATTTCGATGCCATTGAGGGTAGTACTGACGACCTTCGCTGTTTGGCCAATGCCACTTTCTTGATCGATCGCATTAATTTTGACAAATTTACCATTCACCTCCACCTTAGTATCACGGGGAATTCCCATTACGATGACCTGCTTACTGACAGGATCAAAGCGAATCAGCATCATCGTGTCCGATAATCCTTGGAGAGAATCTGATTCAGCATCATAACCAGCTTTTTTACGCTCCGTGCGATCGTCACTCCGAATGTCCGAAAGGTTGGTTTTAATACCCAACAATAAAATATTGACGGGCTTAGTAACTTCTGGTACCTGGAGAGTACTGCGCGAGAAAGAATTGCTCTGACGAAAAATTGACGCTTCAGCCGCACTGAGCTGGCGATGTAAAAAAGGAGTAGCGGAGAGAAAAGAACCTAGCGATGCGCCCCCGATAGCAGACAAAGTTCCTACCACGGCCAAACTCTTCCACAGCCAAGATGTAGACCTCTTTTTCTGCTTAGGCCGCCGTCTCAGTGCTGGATTGGTTCGCTTACTAGAACTGAGGCGAGTATTATCTACTTTTCTAGCTTCCACTAAATATCCTCGAAGTCATGATATGGAACGTGGGTACTTGGGTAAATCTGGGCTAAGTTCACGTTCAGGGTGTTCAATTTCAGCATTCCCATTTTCGACTTAAGAGTTGATGCTCTGCATTCAAAATCTTTAAGCTAATCTGGATACCAAAACATGCCTTTGATTCCTTCGGGGTCTTCGACAAAGCCCATTCCTCCATAAAAACCCACCACCTGTGGATCAGCAAATAAAGTGATGTTGCTAATATCTTCAGAGCGAATTTTTTTGATCATATATTTCATCATAGCCTTACCCATGCGCTGACTTTGGAAGTCTGGGTGTACAACTACGTCCCAGATAGTGGCGTTAAAAGCACCATCAGATGTAGCACGCGCAAAACCTATTAGACGGCGAGTATTACCCCTTAGTTCCCACATAGATATTACTATAAAACTATTTTGTAGTGCTTTGCGTACTTTCCTCAGTGGCCGCCGTGACCAGCCAACGGCATCACACAGCTCTTCTAATTCATAAATATCTAATTCTGGATCTAGGCTTAAGACAATTGGATTGAGACCCGGCGGATTAATACCAGTGATTTGGATGGGTACAGTTTTTACCGCAGCTGATGCGGAGCTGTTGCCCTCTGTGCCATTAAACAGACCTTTCCAAAAAACCATGCTAGATGCTGAGGGTCAAAAAAGTGATAAGTTTTGTGGGTAAATCATAACACTTAAGTACTCCACAAGTGGTGGACTGTTTTGATGGCTATGGACTACTTTGCCGCCGTTTTGGGTCAATCTCAAGCGATCGACATCCTCACCCAGGCAGTGGGAAAACAACGTATTGCCCCGGCCTATTTATTTGCGGGAGTGGCTGGAATTGGCAAAGGTTTAACAGCCCGTTGTTGGCTAGAAATGCTGCTGTGCATTGGTCAGGAAGAAGATCAAGTTAGTCGTACTCGCCATAAAATTCGGCAGGGAAACCATCCTGATCTGCTGTGGATTGAGCCGACTTACAATCACCAAGGAAAGTTACTGTCAGCCGCAGAAGCTGCTGCTGCGGGGGTGAAAAAGAAAGCGCCGCCCCAGATTCGGATTGAACAAATTCGCCAAATTACTAAATTTTTAGCGCAGCCACCGATGGTTAGCGATCGAGCGGTGGTAGTCATTGAACAGGCCGAGACGATGGCCGAAGGTGCCGCCAATGCCCTACTAAAAACGTTGGAAGAACCGGGACAAGCCACCCTAATTTTATTGGCTAGTGATAGTGCCGCTCTGCTGCCCACAATTATTTCGCGTTGTCAGCGGATTTCTTTTCAGCGCTTAGCGCAACCATTAGTGGCCGAAATTCTTACTCAGGCTGGGCATGGTGAGATTGTGGCCGATCCATTAGTGATGGGGATGGCACAAGGCAGTCCAGGGCAGGCGATCGATCTCTGGGAGCAGCTCCAAACCATTTCTAGTAAGCTGAAGTTGGAGCTAGAGAATTTGCCCACGACTTTACCTCAGGCGCTCAGGTTAGCTAGGTGGATCGATCAAGAGCTGGAGAGTTCTGTACAGCTGACTTTGCTGGATTATTTACAGTATTGTTATTGGCAGAAATACCAGAATCCGAGCGTGTTGACGGTGTTAACAGCAAGCCGTGAACAATTACTGACTTATGTCCAGCCCCGCTTGGTTTGGGAGTGTTTGTTGATGGGTTTGGTCAACCCAGTTATTAAATGATCGACCCTTGTGCGAGGGAGTTTAAAGATTCAACCTCTCATCACAGCGCTTGCTTCCAAGTGTTTGATTAGAGTGGTAATCGGCAGTGCTCCTTGAATATGACTCCAAGGTAATAGTCGATCGATCGGCCAGTCTTGATGTACATAAAAATCCAGGGGCGGCACCTGGCCTTGCAATTCCTTAAAAGCCCGCTTGTAGCTACCCAAAGAATCACCGTATTCACGAGTGAGTTCTAGTACTTTAGTGAGTCTGCGATCGCCTCTCGCTATCAAGGCTTGGATGATTGACCAGTTATAGCTTTCTGGCCGAAATTCAATGCCCTTGGGTTTAAGACTTTTCTGAAGTAGTTGCAGACGTTTTTCAGCGGTTTTTCGGACTCCCAGCCACTGGAAAGGAGTGTGGGCTTTGGGAACAAAAGTGCTACAACCAAAGGTCAGCCGCAGGCCGGGGGCAGATTTTTTCAGACCAATCATCATTGCCACCGTGGCTTCAATATCTTCGACATTTTCGCCCGGAATACCGGCCATACCATAGAGCTTCAGACTTTTTAAACCACCTGCCTTAGCGTTGATCGCCGCTTGGGTAATTTCATCGGTGCTGAGCTTTTTGTTAACAATTTCTCGTACTCGCTCTGAACCACTCTCTACGGCGATCGTTAGGGACTTAGTATCCCGCTGGGTTAAGAGTTGAGCCAGCTCCACGGTGACGGTATTGGTACGCACCGAGGCAATACTCAGCCGCACATCGGCAAACTGGGGCTGACCCAAATGAGCAATCAGTCGATCGAACTCCGGATGCTGGGTGACAGAAGCACCGAGTAATCCCAACCTTTTGGTGACAGAAAGGCCGCGTTCGATCGCCGGGATCAAACCATCATCTAAACTAGCTGTCCGAAAGGGTAGGGTCAGGTAACTGGCCATGCAAAACCGACACATCTCCGGGCAGCTGCGCACCACTTCCACCATGAAGATGTTTTCCCAGGCTGCTGCTGGGGTGACGACGGTGGAAGTGGAAAGCTGTTCGCCGCGATAGGTTTGCTTAACGATTTGGGCTGGAATGTCGCTATCGATCGGCTGAATGCTGGCAATATGGTCGCCGTCGTAGGTCACTTCATACAAACTGGGAATATATACGCCGGGGACTTGGGCGAGGCGGCGCAGTTTGGTCGCTCGATCGGCGGTGCGCACTTCGGCATAGGCACTAATAAATTCGCCCAGTAAAATTTCGCCGTCGCCGATTAAGATCACATCAAAGAAAGCGGCAAAAGGTTCGGGGTTGGCGGTGAGGACTGGTCCACCCCCAAAGATTAAGGGATGCTGATTAGTTCGATCGATACCATGGGCGGGTATTTCTAACTGTTGCAACAGATTGAGAATATTGACATAATCCAATTCCCAGGACAACGAAAAACCAACTAATTCTGGCTCGCGGGGCAGGTTTTCGTGGCCATCTGTAAACAACCGACTGACGGCTAGCAGAGGATTAGTCGCCAAGTTTGCCCAGACGACTTGATAACCCAAGCTGGTAATCCCAACTGAATAGGTATTGGGGAAAGCGTAGATCGTTGGGATGGCTTGGCCGCTGGGTGCCAGGGGCTGAAATAGGAGTTTTTCGTCGGTAAATAAGGACAAATTAGGGTTTTAGATAGTGCTTGAGCAGCTGTGCTCTGTAACCATATTATCGGGCAGGATTTCGCTAACTGGAGATGGCTGCTGAAGAGTTGGTCGATATTGGCAATTTGGTGGCAGCTCCAAGGGAATAGCGCCCAGCAAACCAGTACGAAAATTATTTAAGATGTTGTGGGAACCGCGCTCCAAATCACCGAGATATTTATCATTGGACACCGCATGAATAAAATCTTCACCCGTCATCGACAGCGGATCGATCGCATACCTTTCATGCAAACTCTCCTGATAGCCCAACTTCTTAATCAATTCCACCATCGCCGCCGTAATCCGCTGTCGATCGTAACCCGCCTCCCCAATATCATCACAAATCGCTAGCTTAATTGCCGATTTTTGGTCGTGCAGCTTACCCGGAATAATCCCCGGCGCATCCAGCAATTCTAATTCATCAGAGATTCTCACCCAGCGCAGCTGTCGAGTAACACCGGGCTTGCGGGCACTTTCTACCACCCGTTTCTTCAGCAACCGATTAATCAGCGCCGACTTGCCCACATTTGGAAAACCAATCACCACCGCTCTGACAGCTCGCGGCAACATTCCTCGATCGCTCCGCCGTTGATTGACCGCAATCCCAGCCTTTTGAGCCGCTTTCATAATTGCCGCCACCCCAGTACCCTGCCGCGCATCCGCGTAGTAAACCGACTCACCCTGCGTTCTAAACCAGTCCGTCCACAGTTGGCGCACTTCAGGGGTAATCATATCCACCCGATTCAAGATCAACAGCCGCATTTTGTTGCCAATCCAGCCAGCCACTTCAGGATGATGAGTCGATAGCGGAATCCGGGCATCCCGCACCTCTAAGATCACATCTACTTTTTTGATTTGTTCTTGCAGTTGGCGTTGAGCTTTTGCAATGTGGCCGGGGTACCATTGAATGGCGGGAGTAGTCATAACTGTCCAGATTCTTACACTGCCAGTGTAATCAATCTTGGGACTGAGCAAAAGTGGCAATCGATTAGTAAAAAAATATTTACTAGTGTTGCGGCATCACGATATCTGAAAGAAACAAAAAGCTTATATTATTGATAACAGATTAATTTGAAAGAACGCCATGGATACAGGCAAACAAGATAACAGTAATCGTGCCCTAGCTGCTTACCAAATTGCCAACCAGCAACTTGGGTTAGGTCATTACTCGCAGGCACTTATTTCTTACCATGCCGCGATTAGGCTTCAGCCAGATGCAGCTCAGGCTTATCACGGTCGGGGGACTGTTTATGCGGCACTACAAAACTTTGAATTAGCTTTGCGCGATGCTAAACAGGCCATAGTTCTCGCCCCAGATTATGCATTGGCCTACTATTTACACGGGGCGGTGAGCTACGCGATCGGGAATCTAGAAACGGCTAAAACTAATCTGGCCTTAGCAGCGGATTTATTTCGGAAAGCCGACCAGCAAGCTGACTACGAAAAAGTGACTAGGCTGTTGAAAAATATCGAAAACAACTAACTTGTTGTCAATTAGTTTGGCCACGGCTCTACCAATTAAACATCAAAGGCAAGTCTGGTCGAAGATCTATTTGTTGGTGCTGTGTTTCTCCATAACAACTCCAACATGGCATTGTGAAAAAAGAAGCAGCGATTAGCTGTGCCCTGTCCTGGATGAATATTCGATCGTCCCTCAGTAAGGCCACTGGAAATGAGTCGATCGGCTACTGGAGCATTAATATCGGTCATGATAAACAGATGGTCTAATTCAAATGCCATAGTTATATTTCCTCAATGTTTCATTGCAGTCGCCTTTCCATCATAGCCAGGCGGAGAAGATTGACCCCCTGCCCTCTAGGATTGGGATAGAATGCATATTATCAAAACATTGGCAGTGCGGCATCAACAGAGGTAAGTCCTTGTGAGCAACCCAGTTACCCTAAATCCGTCCCCAAAAGTTAGTTCATGGCCGAGTGCCACTTGGGCGGAGTATTTACACCGCCTAGAAAATCCAGTTGGCGATCAAGAGCGGGTGTTTTTTAATCTAGATACTATTTGGATCGATATGGGCAACGAAGGCATCAACCACTCCCGCTTTAATAAATTATTGACCATGATATTATTTATCTGGTTTTCCAGACAAACTGATGTCAAATTTGATTTGTTAGGTGGTTGTACGATTGAGAAACCAGCGACTCAAGGAGCCGCACCAGATGAAGTCGTCTATATCGGCGGCAATTCTCCCCGCTGGCAACCAGGGCAACCCCGCCAAGTTAACTTAGCAGAATGGCGAGTGCCAGATTTAGTCGTTGAGATTTCAGATACGACTCTAGCCACAGACTTAGATGAAAAGAAGCAATTGTATTTAGCTTTGAGTATTCCAGAATATTGGGTGATTGATGTACGCGGTCGGCAAGTGATGGCTTTTCGGTTAACTGAGGGGTTGTACGAACAATGTAGCGAATCAGTGGCATTGAAAGGACTGCCGATCGAACTCCTCGAACAAACTCTCGCTCAAATGGATGATGACAATGGCAATGCCGCTTTATGGTTTGCAGCTCAAATCCAAAGTTTGCCCCTCTAGAAAATTCTCAGCGTTTTGTAAATGCTGCTCTCTTTTCTCTGCGGTCATTTTATCGAAAGTGCGCACCAGCATCCCTAAGCGGGGATTAGAGAGAAAAAAGTCGCGATGAACGTGCATAAAACGCCAGAACAAACCATCCCAAGCTGGTTGCCAATCTCCTTTACTAAAATTACTCATTTTCATAAGATAGTTACTACCACTAATATAGGGCTTGGTACACATGCCGCCCCCATCAGCAAATTGGCTCATTGCATAAACATTGGGTACCATCACCCAGTCATAGGCATCCACAAACATTTCCATAAACCAGCGATACACTTCATCTGGGTCAAATTCGCACAACACCATAAAGTTGCCCAACACCATTAATCGTTCAATATGATGACAGTAGCCACTTTCTAAAGTTCTTTTAATTACAATATCTAAGGGTGCAATGCCTGTTTCACCTGTCCAAAAGCTAGGTGGTATCGGTTTAGAGAACTGCCAATAGTTGCGAGTGCGCTGTTGGCGGCCAGCCCGTTCGTAGGTAAGCCGGATAAACTCGCGCCAGCCAATAATTTGACGAATAAATCCTTCTAAGCTGTTAAGAGGAATTTCATCGGATATTGATAGCACCGCTGCCAAAATTTGTTGCGGTGATAGCAACCCAATATTTAGCATGGGTGCGAGCAGTGAATGATGAAGAATAGATTGGTCGGAAACAATCGCATCTTCATAAGCGCCAAAATCTCGTAATCTCTCTTGCAAAAAATCTTGTAAATATTCTCCAGCTTCTGCAAAAGTTGTCGGATAATAACCAGCAGTAAAAGGCTGCTGGGTAGATCCATAGTTATCAGGGAAATGCCGATCGACATAAACTTGCGCTTCTTTTACATAATTATTTAAGCCCGGTAGCTGGACAACTGGCGGGATTTGATTTTTTGGGTACTTTTGACGATTATCAGTGTCGTAAGTCCATTGTCCACCCACTGGCTTTCCGTTACTGTCTAACAAAATTTGCCGCCGTTTACGCTGGTCAATATAGAAGTCAGTTTGCTTATAGCTTTTACGACTAGCAAAAAATTCTTCAACTTCATTAGGTTCATTCAAGAAATTGGGCGAAGGATATTCCACAAGTTTGATTTTCGTCCCAGCCGCTTTCACTAACCGCTGTTGCAGCCAGTCATCCACTACGGCGGTGTAATGTAGTTCATTAATTTCAGCGAGTTGGGGAATGAGTTTTTGAACATCACAGATAGATGAAGTAGCGTCTATATACCTAACTTCATAGCCCTGCTGCTGCAAATGCTCGGCATACATTTGCATAGTCGATCGATGGAGCAGCAGTTTTTGTTTATGAAAACGATACTGATGGAAATACAGCCATTCTTCAACTAAATAAACTGGGCGACCGGGAGACAGCGCTGGATGATTTTGGTAGAGCTGATGGGGAAAAACAATGCTAGCAGCGGATAATATCAAACCTAAACCTTATTTTTTAGTATTGTGCGACTGGAAACGGCCAGCAATAAATTCGCGCTGTTGCAAGTGCTTAGTTTTACGACTAGTGACCCGCTCCCGCCACATTTTGAAGCTAGAGCGTTGCATTTCGCGGCGCATGAGGGCAATTACGTGCTTTTCTTGGAGGCCAAACTGGAGTTCGATCGATTCAAAAGTCGTCCGGTCTTCCCAGGCCATTTCTACCACTCGATCGATCTCAGCCTGAGTTAAAGATGGTATTTTCATTAGATGCTAGTAATAATGCCAACAACTAATTTTAACCACAAAAAACTAGATAGCCAATTAGTTATGGACTGAAAACAGAGCAGAGATATATCTCTGCTCTGCATTAAGATTGATAATCTTGACCCGTAGACCATTTTAGCTAACTGACAACTAAAAACGGATAGTCTGTGTAGCCCTTAGCTCCCGGCGTATAGAAGGTATCAAAGTCGGGAGAATTCAGTGGGGCATTGTGTTTAATGCGTTCAGTCAGATCGGGATTCGTCAAGAAGGGGATGCCATAGGCAATCAGATCAGCTTCTTTACTCGCAATCGCGGCTTCTCCGGTAATGCCATCATAGCCACCATTAATCATCAAAGTACCCTGATAAGCCTGGCGGATATGGGGTGTCACTCGCTCGCCGGGACCAGCTAACATATGACCGGGCAAGGCTTCCAGGATATGCAAATAAGCCAGGTTAAAGTCATTTAGCGACTTAGCTACTGTTGTAAAGGTATCGATCGGATCACTATCTCGCATATCATTAAAACCACTGGTCGGCGAGAGACGAACACCCACCCGGTCAGCACTCCAAGCCTTTACTACAGCGGCTGTGACTTCTAGTAATAACCGCGATCGATTAGCCACACTACCCCCATAAGCATCAGTACGCTGATTGACACCATCACGCAAAAATTGATCTAACAAATAACCATTGGCACTGTGAATTTCTACTCCATCAAATCCCGCTTCCCGAGCACGATGGGTAGCAGCCGCATAGTCCTGAACCAAGCCAGGTATTTCACTAATTTCTAAAGCACGAGGTACCGGATAAGGCTTTTTACCATTGGGAGTATGGGCATCGCCGACAGCAGCAATCGCACTAGATGAAACTGGTGCCCCACCGTTGGGCTGAAAGTCAGGATGAGAAGCACGTCCGGTATGCCAAAGTTGCAAATAAATCCGTCCACCTTGGTGGTGAACAGCCTCCGTCACCTTTTGCCAGCCCTTGACCTGAGCATCATTATAGATGCCAGGGCTTTCATCCCAGCCTGCTGCTACTTCCGAAATATTGGTAGCTTCGGCAATAATCAGACCAGCGCTAGCTCTTTGGGCATAGTATTCGGCCATCAGTTCGTTGGGTATGCGGTCTTTCCCAGCACGACCTCGGGTGAGGGGAGCCATAATCAGACGATTGGGCAGGGTGATAGCACCCAATTGATAGATGGAAAAAAGATTAGGTAAGGCATTCATGATTCGTTCGCGGAGCGTCTCCAGAGGATAATCGAGCTAATTACTTAAAGTGCAAAACCGCACTGACTTAGAGATCAGATTTCCTGGTTTGTTAGATGCGGTGTTGAAAGCCACTGCCCAGGAGCTATTGCCATAGTTTTAATGCTATTAAAAATCAGTCTATGACAACCACTTCTGATACAGCAGAGTTCAATGATGGTCACAGGCTGATTTTCTAGCTAATAAATTTTAGGCAGTAGCAGCCACAGCTTCCTTAACAGCAAGCATCTGAATGTTAGTGAACTGAATCTGCACAGCATCACCAGTAACCGCATCAGCCATAGTACGTTCGTTCAAGATAAAATAATCGCCCACCTGAGCGTATAAATCGGTAAACAGAGTTTTACCACCCTTCGCTTCACCAGTAGCTGGGTCAGAATAGACCGAATCGTATTGGTGCGACAGATAACCGGCACCAGTATCATGACTGCTAGAAGTATTGATGGTGACGATGGTGCCATGAATCTTGCGGTGTACCATACAAACTTCATTGTTGCGAAGTTTATATTTATCACCGCTGGCTTTGCCGCCAATCAGGATTTCGATTGCCCCTGTCTCATCGGCATCGCCATACTCAAAAGAGTTCTTGCTATGAGTCTCCTCAAAGGTACGACGCACTCGATGAACAGCGATTTCCCACAACTGACCTTTCACCACATCACTGGCTTCTTTATTATCAATGCCATTAATGGCAGTACTGTAGTCGGCATTAACCTGAGCCTGACCGTGAAATACTTCACCGTTCTGGGTGAGCTGAACATTAGCACTATAGCCAGGAAATTTTTTATCCCAGGTGTAACGATTTTCATAAGCAGCCTGGAATAATTCTTGGGCAGTTCTTTGCTCTGTCATATAAATAAAGCCTGAATGTTATTTCCTCACTATTTTAAAGTTTTTCACCAGATGTCGCTGAGGCATGGGTAATTAAGAAAGAAGAAGACTAACCGCAAGGACATTAATCAATCTAAAATACATGTATTCTAGAAATCTCAAGTTTTAGTGCTGTCAGGTGATGTCATCGATGCTGCGTAAAATCCAGGCTAGTAAAGTTACTGAGTGGGTCAAAAAAAAGTCATCTTGGAAAATTGCTTTGCCTTGGATGCTCATCGTACCGTTTATCCTACAAGTATCGATAATAGTTGGTTTGGTTGGTTATCTCTCTTACCGCAATGGACAACAGGCGGTACAAGATTTGACGGGTCAGATGATGGATGTCTCCAGTCGGCAGCTTGAGGAAAAATTAACTGGCTATCTGGCGACTGCCAAGTTAGCAAATCAACTCAACAGTGATGCGATTTGGCGGGGTGACTTGCAGCTAAATTTGGAGCAATCCAATGCCCAACGAGAAAAATATCTCTGGCAGCAGATGCAATTGTTTAATAACCTCACCTGGATTGGCTTCGGTACAGAACAGAATGGCAACAGCTTGGGTATTTGGCGACCGGGAGCCAATCAAGATTTACAGTTTTTTATCTCTAACCAATCAACTCAGCATGTTGGAAACTACTATGCGATCGATCAGCAAGGTCAGCGGACTACGCAGCTGAAAAACAAAAAGCAGGCGTTTGACACCCGGACTCGCCCCTGGTACAAAGAAGCGATCGCCGCCAAAACAGCTATCTGGACGAGGATTCATCCTGGTGTGTCACCTGGAAACTTCTTTATTGCAGCCAGCCAACCGCTTTATCAACAGAACAATCAGCTCGTCGGAGTGAGTGTTATTGATATTTCGCTATTAGATATTCAAACATTTCTGGCTCAACACCCGGTCAGTCCGGCTGGACAAACTTTTGTGATTGAGAAATCGGGATTACTAGTAGCCAGTTCTAGCCAAGAAGAAACCTTCCGACTAGAGGCCGACCAGCCACAGCGGGTCAAGGCATTAGATAGTCAAACGCCTTTGATTAAAGCAACAATGCAAGCCTTACAGCAGCGAGTTGGCAATTTGACCAATATTCAGCAGCGCCAAAAATTTCATTTTGAGCTGGATCACCAATCACAACTTGTCCAAGTGTCCTCCTTTACCCAGAAACCAGGCTTGGATTGGTTGGTTGTGATTGTAGTACCAGAGTCAGATGTGATGACCAAAATTTACGCTGGCACCAAAACGACCATCTGGCTGTGTTTAGTGGCATTAATCGGCATTATTGCTTTGAATATATTCATCAGTCAATGGTTGGCTACACCAATTAGGGCGCTAAGCAAGGCCATTCAAAAGGTTGCCCAGGGTAATTTTGATTACCAGGTCAAGACTTCCGGAATTCAGGAATTATCGATGTTGGCGACCTCCTTTAGCCAAATGAGCCAGGAAATTCAGCAATCCCGTGCCCAACTGGAAGAATACTCTCGATCGCTAGAGCAACAGGTTAATGATCGCACCCAAGCACTTCAGCAAGAAATTAAACAGCGGCAGATAGCAGAAGTATCATTGCAAGCCGCCAACCAGGAATTGAAAAGTCTGGCTTACCTAGATGGCATGACCCGCATTGCCAACCGGCGACGGTTTGATGATCAGCTGGAAAAAGAGTGGCGCAGAATGAAACGAGAAAAATTGCCCCTCTCCTTGATTTTGTGCGATGTCGATTATTTTAAGCAGTACAACGACACCTACGGACACCAGGTAGGAGATGAATGTCTTTGCCATATTGCCCGCGCCATTGCGGCCTCAGCCAAACGTCCGGCCGATCTAGTTGCCCGCTATGGCGGTGAAGAGTTTGTGATGCTTTTACCCAATACCCCTCTAACCGGAGCTAGACAAGTAGCCAGCATTATTCAGTCAAACATCAAAAATTTGCAATTGCACCATCAAAATTCGGACGTAAGTGAGTACGTGACAGCTAGTTATGGGATAGCTAGTATGATCCCCAACGACCATAACGAGCCTAGACAATTGCTGTTGCGAGTGGATAAAGCGCTGTATTATGCCAAGCGCTCAGGCCGCGACCGCATTGCCGATAGTTGATCACTAAGCCCCAGCCCACATTTGGAGATTGTAAAGCTGTTGCGGTGTCACCTGAGACAGCATCGCCAACTCATATTTGGTGGGCTGCGCCGCTGCCAGCTGAATAGCATAGGTACAGAGCTGGTCTTGCTGAAAAACAGTGATTCGCACATTTTGACCGGGTTGATAGTTCAACAGCCTTTCATTCAGCTGCTCAGCGCTTACTTTATAACCATCGATCGCTAGCAATTCGTCGCCGGGATTAATTCCTACTGCCGCCGCTGGCGAATCACTGGCTACTGTCTTAATTATGGTGTGGCCATTTTCATTTTTAACTACCGCTCCCCAATAAGGTGGCAGTGGTTCAGGGTCAGCGGCGACAACTTCTAAACCAAAAGGTCGGAGGTAGTCATTAAAAGGCAACTCCGTGAGTCCATAAAGATAGTTTTGATAAAATTCTTGCAGATCGACCCCGGCCACTGCTTGAATCAGTTCTTCTAAACCAGTGGCGGTAAATCCCCGCGCTGATTGACCATAATCTTGCCACAATTGCCGCAAAACATCATCAAAAGAGCGTTGGTTTTTGCTTCGATCGCGAATCAATAGATCCAGCACCAGCGCCACCATTGCCCCTTTGAGATAGTAAGACATTTGGGAATTACTGCTGTTGGCATCCGGACGATAGAGCTTAATCCAAGCATCAAAGCTCGCTGCTGTAAGGGGCTGCACCCAGCGCCCCGGAGTCGTTAGGTAGCGACTAATTTCTTTGCTGAGTTCCTTTAAGAAAGTTTGTCGATCGTAGATCCCGGCCCGACAGGGAATAAGCAAATCGTAGTAGCTAGTGACCCCTTCGCTAAACCACAAACTAGGAGTATAATTTTCCCCGTCGTAGTCAAATTTCTCTAAGCCTTGCGGAAAGATGCGTTTGACATTCCATAGATGAAAAAACTCGTGGGCAACTAATTGAATAAAGCGCTGGTAATGTTCGTCAGAGCGCAGTTGCCAGCGGGGATACAGTAACGAGCAGCAATTTTTATGCTCTAAGCCGCCATAGCTGTTGGCTGATAGATGCAGTAGAAATAGATATCGATCGTAAGGCAAATCGCCAAAAATCTGGGTGGTGGTGCTTACTATTTTCTGGATATCCGGAATCGCGCGCGCGATGTTTAAGTTACCCTCACCCCAAATCGCCAACTGATGGGGTTTCCCGCCCGCCATAAATTCATGAATTTGATGCTGACCAATCTCGAACGGACTATCTACTAACATATCAAAATTGGCCGCCACAAAAGTATTTAGCTGAGTGCTAGGCAAAGGTGTCGTAACTTGCCAACCAACTGGTGGATCGATCGCAATCTCGATCGACTGCTGCTCATCGCCAGGAATGTAAAAAAACAGCGCGGCTGGGTTGAAATAGCCGTGGGTGGCATCCAAATGATTAGTACGCACGGTCAACTCGTTAGCAAAGACTTGATACTTCACCGTAATTTGCTGTTGACCCTGGGTCGCAATTTGCCAGTAGTTTTTCGCTACTTTGATGGTGGTCAGGGACTTGCCGTCAGCACCAGTAGCAGTTAAAACCGGAATATGCCTGGCATATTCCCGCACCAGATAGGAACCAGGAGTCCACACCGGCATTTTTAGATCGAGAGTGGGAGCTGACCAATTCTCCACCCGAGCTGTCACCTCAAACAGATGGGTATGGGGCTGGGGCATTGCCACGAAGTAGGCCAATGTGGAAGTTGCAGACATAAAGTTGTAAAAGAGTTGTAAATGGGTGAGTTTAACCGCTACGCAGTTCTTGGGCAGCTAAATAGACCTGGCTCCATTCGCTGACCACCTGATTAGTTTTGAGGTTCAGAGCTTTGGCAATGGTATCGATCGATTCGCCAGCCTTTAAACTGATCAAAATAGAATGCTGATTGGGAGCCAAGTTGTCCTGAAAAACCTGCCACTGGCTCTTGGTTAAACCCAAGTTATGTTCTTGCAAAGAAGCTTTCAGCCATTCTGCTACGATCTCCGGCTGACTTTTTACCGCAAATACTTTCACCGCATGGTAAGAAATTTTTTCACGGAGACGGTACACCTGCTTAATATCCAATCCTAATTCCTGAGCAATTTCTTCTGGCGACTTGCCCAAAAGATAGAGCCGTAGCCATTCTTGAGCATCTCTCCCGACGTTTTCGGCCAGATAGGCCAGCATTTGATCTTTGACCTGCGTGCGCATCACTTGGGTTTCTTCCCAATCTTGCTGTTCTTGATAGTCTTCTAAGACCTGATTATCTAATAAATTAAAAGAAGTATCGCCATACTCATCAGTGATCGTATCGGAAACTAGTTTTACGGAATCACTTTGGGGCACATTCGTTACTCCACCTCGTTGGCTCCGGCGCAGATAATTAACAAACCGGTAGGATAGCAGCGGCTGATTCCGAATGGGACGCAGACAATATTCTTCCAGCGTAGCCAGCATCAAAGTATCGCGTAGCCGAGGATTTTTGGTGCATTGCGCAATCCAGGCAATCTGCTGCTGAATATATTTATCACTTTGCAGCATTTCCTGAACGACTTCTTGTAACACATCTACTACTGGCCGCTGTCGATCGCGACTAGAAGACAACCAAGCTCGCACCTTTTCTCGCATAATGGATAAGCTGCCCAGTCGTTGCATCAGATTTTTATAAGCTTTTTCAGAAGAAAATCCTAAATAGCGCTGCACCAAAATCCGATATCGATAATCCATTGATTGAGCTAGAATCGAAGTCTGTTCTGGGGTCAGCTGGGCAAAGCGCTCTTGATTTTCACCTACCAACCATTGCACCACACTCACTTGGGTAGCAGCATTCTGACCCGCGCACTCTTCGCTCAAGCGCGTTTGCCATTGTTCGATAATTTGGCTTGCTAACTTATTCATCACTGCTCCTCGGCACTGCCCTACACATATGTTAGTGGGGAATAACGCCAGCCTACATGCTTACATTTTGTAGTATAAGGGAGGTTAGTCAATTATTAACTTGTCGCTCCCGCACTAATTCAATCAGCTGTTGCTGCATAGTTTGTTTAACCTGTTGGTAACAAGACCACACATAGTTTTTATCATTAGCAGCATCTCGACCGCAGTAAGAAAAAGTAATGGGTTTACAAATTCGATTGTGAATTTGGACTGGTGCGGGGATATTAGGCAGTGGACCAATGGCCACACCCCAAGGAAAGCCTAAATAAACCGGTAGGGTTAGAGGATCGACACCGCCCAGCCACGGTAAGCCTAACGGCTTAATCTGAGAGTATAAATTGCCTAAAACCAGCAGGCTATCGTGCGCCCCAGCCGAAATTACTGGCACAATTGGCACTTTTTCGCGCAGAGCTAACTTAATAAAACCAGTGCGGCTGGCAAAGTTGATGCGGTGTCGCCACTGGTGACGGCGAAAAACATCTTCCACCCCACCGGGATACACCAAAACTGGATAACCTTGACGTAAGGCACGGCTAGCCGCTCGGGGGTGTGCGACTACTGCCCCAAATTCCATGGCCATTGCGGCAATCGGTGGTGAGATGTCCCAAACCTTGGGGTGCATTAAGCCATAAATGGGCTGCTCGGTACCATAACGCTGAAACCACTCGTACATCAGCATGTACATGTCTGGCGCTGCCAACCCACCGTTATGACTACCCACCGCTAAAAAGGGCTGCCCCAGAGGTACATGCTCCCAACCATCGCTGGTGACCCGAAAGTAGTAGCGATAAAACCATGACCAAATCGGCAGCATAGCCTTAATCGTATCTGGGTTCCGTCGATCGAGAGACCAATTATGGCGCGGATAGTGTACTTCCAAGGGAATTAGATATTTTTTAGCTGCATTAATAAAATGATTAATCCATGGTTAGAGGTGTTTCGTCAACCAAAATAATTTTGGTGTAACTGTTGACAAACCAGCAAAAAGCATCTAATGTTAGTATTCGGTGTTCAAATGAGGGCGGTTAACTCAGCGGTAGAGTATCTGCCTTACAAGCAGGCTGCCACAAGTTCGAATCTTGTACCGCCCATAGTATGCACCTTAAAAGCTAGTCTCTGATCGAGGCAGGCTTTTATTTTTTCATTCCACGATATTTGCATCTTCAACTAGTCTCTGATACACTTAGAGGCTGGCAATCACAAAATCGATTTGCAGATGTGGCGGAATTGGTATACGCGCACGCTTGAGGTGCGTGTGGTCCTAGACCTTGCGAGTTCGAGTCTCGCTATCTGCATCAAATAATAACTAGCAACTTTCAGTGCTTTTCCTTATGATTAAGGTGATCACTGGAAGTTAATTTTTATTAATATTTTGACTACAATCTCTTCCCCGAGCACTTGGCATAGTTTGCAACCAATTTGGCAGGGTAGCAACGCTGCTGTGCAGACCGGCTTGGATCACAGTCAACTTCCACCAGCTTGGCAGCTTTTACTTTTGGGGGATGGTTCACCGACCCGTCATCTGCAACTTCTGACCGGCGAGCCAATTGAAGTAGATGTTTTGGATATGTCGGTGGTCGGGATGGATCAAGACGGGGCACCACCCGAAATCCTGGAAATACCAGGGCCACGCTTACGACGGCAAGTATGGCTGCGCACAGCCTCTGGTCAGCGGTTGGCCTATGCCACTTCCTGGTGGAATGCCGACCATGTGGATGAATATTTGCAGAATCGATCGATCCCTATTTGGGCAAGTTTGGCCAGATTGCGGACGGAGCTGTATCGCGATGTGCGGGGCATCTGCTGCGGTCATTCACCAATTTTGACGGCGGCTTTTGAGCCAGGACAGTTGTGGAGTCGTCATTATCTCTTTTGGCATCGTGGTCAGCCCTTGACCCTGATCTATGAGGTATTTTCACCAAACCTTCAGCAATATCTGGGACAACTGCCAGATTCTGAAAAATTCTGAATTAGTAAATCACCAGTGTTCATATCGTGTCAATTTTCCGCGAACTAGCTCCTTTTCAACGTCAGCAAGTTTTGCGGCTGTTCGGGGCAGCTTTATTATTCTGGACAAGCGTTGCCATTTTGCTGCCCACGTTGCCTATCCATTTAGAGGATATTGGTTTTGATCAGAGATCGATCGGACTAATCACTGGCGCTTTTGCTCTCGGACTATTGCTAACGAGACCATCCCTGGGAAAAATCGCTGATATCCAAGGTCGAACCCGAGTATTAATATTAGGTAGCCTGGTGGCAGCTAGTGCCCCACTGGGATATTTGGTGTTAAATCAAATTTGGCCTTTGTTCTTACTCCGCGCTTATCACGGCTTAAGCATTGCCGCTTTTACCACTGCCTACAGCGCCTTGGTAGTGGATATCGCCCCACCCCAGCAGCGTGGCCAACTAATTGGCTATATGAGCCTAGCCAACCCCATTGGAGTCGCGATGGGTCCAGCGATCGGCGGCTTTTTCATTAACAGTAATGGTACCAATAATTTTCTGGCTATTTTCCTATTGTCGGCAGGGTTAGGGCTAGGCAGTTTACTACTAGCAGTAGGCGTTCAAGAACAGTCCAGACCGGGTTTGGCAGCAGAACAGGATCAATCCTCAGCCTTCGATGCTGTCTGGCAAACAATGACGACTAAACAGTTATTAGTACCAACCTTGGTTTTATTACTAGTGGGTTTTCCCTTTGGAGCGCTACACACCTTTGTACCGCTGTACATTAAAAGCAGTGCAGTCGCTCTTAATCCAGGTTGGTTTTATACCGCAGCGGCACTGTCTAGTTTCTCGGCCAGGTTATTTTTAGGTAGGGCCACCGATCGATATGGACGAGGGATTTTTATTGCGGGTAGTTTGATGTTCTACGCCCTCTCCATGACTTTATTAGCCACCTCACATTCGGCAGTGCAGTTCTTGTTAGCAGGAATTTTAGAAGGTCTGAGCTTCGGAACCCTGATGCCAACAATCGTCGCTTTATTGACCGACCGCTGTCCGATCGATCGGCGAGGACGAGTGATTACGATTAGTATTGCGGGCTTAGATTTAGGGATTGCGATCGCCGCCCCACTTTTCGGTCTGATCGCGCCCCAGATCGGCTATGCCGGTATTTTTGGACTGGGAGCAGGCATGGCGCTGCTGGCACTGATTTTGTTTAGTGGCTGGGCTAATCCGAGCGTGAGCAGCTCGATCGGTTTTGCAACCGGCAAGGAAGATGATAAATTTGCAGTTAGCCTGCCAGAACAATTCCCACAGACTAGTTGATTTTCTTTTAACAACCGTTTTCTTGTCTAGATAACAGACGATCCATTACTTCTGTCTGATTTGGCGCAATTACCTGTAAGTGCACACAATCTTTTTCTTGGGGCTGCCAGACCACCCGGTATTGAGTGTCGCCATTATTCCAAGTATAAAGGCGCTTGCTACCTTGATTAGTGATTGTCGCTCCTCGGAGATCGATCGACTTACCTGTTCTTAAATCGTAGGCCGAGTAACGGTAAACACCACTTTTTTCGCTCACCGTCACTGCCCAATTGCCATCCCGAAAAGTACCGATCGGCGGAGCAACTGCGGCAATTGCTTGGGATTGAGCCACAGCCGGATGAGAAAAATTGTCCGCTAAAGGTACAACTAATCCCACCATCACCGCAGTCACCAAAGCATGAAATCTCATTAAATAATCCCCAAGTTGTCCATTGCTAAGGTTAACTACACCCAAAAATGTCTAAGTTCCAGAAATTCTGGTTATTTTTTAGCCAGCATAGACTGGGACAGCAGCAACTTAGTTAAACCATCCAAAATCAAGTAGCAAAGCTAATCTAGCTGCTAAAGCTTGGATTGGCTTTGCCACTGGTCAAAAGCAAAACGAATTTGCAATTGTTATTTGGCTATTGCTAACAACCTTCTTCTTGTCTAGCGAGCAAGCGATTCAAAACCTCTTTTTGATTAGGTTTAATCACTTGCAAGCGCACATAATCCTGATCCTGTGGCTGCCAAGTCACCCGATATTTGGTGTCGCCATTATTCCAAGTATAGAGGCGTTTACTACCTTGATTAGTAACTATAGCTCCTAATAGTTCGATCGATTTACTGGTTTTTTGATCGTAGCCAGTATATCGATAAACACCATTTTGTTCACTGACTGTCACGAGCCAATTACCATCGCCAAAAGTACCAATCAGTGGTCTGATCAGCGGAACCGTCTGGGTAATCTTGTGAGGCTGGGCAGCAACGGGACTAGCAAAAGAAGTTACCAATGGACCAGCCATTCCGACTAGGACAGCAGCCACCAAAGCATAAACTTTCATCCGAAAACCTTTAGTATTGAGTTGTTAAAAATGACTACACTTACCCAGATCTCAGTTCCGGAAATTTTTAAAACACAAATTAACAGTCAGCCAAAACGATGATAGATACCCTCAACTCAGCTTAGCGATCAACTCTTGAAGCCGTGCATGACCATGGTGGAAAACCGACCAGCCATCGCCGACTAGCACAGCTTCAACTTGATTTAACTCCGCTAACCGGCGTACCGAATTAATGGCCTGAGACTTATCGGACAACTTCCCATCTGGTAACAACATCAGGGAACCAGCTTGGTGCGCGCGGACTAAATCACCAGTAATTAAAGTAGTGGTTTGTAGCAACAAAGCCAACTCGCCTGGAGTCTTAGAACCGTGGAGTTCGATCGCCTCTAGCCCCGGCAAAATTTCATCACCATCGGTTAACCAACGCTGAACTGGCATGGGAAAAGAATCTTGCTCTCCGATCGGAGCAGCAATTTGAGCCCCGGTCTTTTCAGCAATTTCCTGGCTGGCACGCAAATGATCAGAATTAGTGATCACAATCCACTGAGCACCACCCAAAGACTGAAGGTGTGCCCAGTCGTGTTCAGATAGCGGCAGCGGATCGATCAAGACATTGCCAGCGGGGCTAATCCAGGCGGTGCTGTGGAAATCAACATTGCGATCGGTATCAAAAACAGACCAGCAGTATAGATCGGGGCGGTGTAATGATTTCATTGATAAGCCTAAAAGTAAGTTGAGGGAAAATCTGATTCCTTGCTCAGGGTAGCCTACCAAATCCGAGGATGCGTTGGCGAAGTCGATCGGAACGAGAATCGAGAGACCGCCGCTGTTGAAGTGATCGCCAGCCAAACATCACAATTCATCTAGTTCCCATCACTAATCCCCCACTTAAACGCCAACGCATAAACTTTGTCGAGGATATCCGATACAGTAAAATCAACGCCCACTAAATCTTGATGCAGAATTCTTTGGGCAGTTGCTAAAGCTTCTGAACCGCTCGCATCATTTATATGAAATATCAATTTATCGATTTCAGCCAGACGAGCAGCGATCAGTTGCAATAAAACCATCAAAACTCGGTTGCCGCCGTAAGCACCACAGCCCCAAAAACCGGTATGAATTACCACAATGGGTTCTTGATTTTTTAACTGAGACTCAATTTTGGCAGCTAAAAATCCGGTGAAAGCTGTGGTGAGGATATATTCAATCACTTCAAATTCATAAGAGCTATAGCTATCACCTCCCGAAGGAGCTTCCATAGCAAGAATATTAGTGATAGTTGGCGGCTGTAAAGACTTCGTAGCTAGCCGGATGGCCTCTGCGCTGGCTCTAGCAAAGTTATTGCCATACAAGCCCAATGGCCGGTCTTTTTCAGCAGCTGGATTAGTCGAGATCGCACACCGTCTTTCTACGCCACGAATCAAGACTGGAGTTGGCATCCCACTCTCGACAGTTAATGGCTTGATATTGGCACTTAACAAGGCTTCACGTAGTGAACCCAGAGCCGGATGTTCAGCCACCTGCATCTCATCTTGAGCAAATAAGCTATCTCCATAGAAAGCAAAAAGATCAAAATGGGCAAAATTGAGATACCACTCTACCTGATGGATATTATGTTGGACTGGTTGATATTCAAAAAAACCGTTGTATTCTTCAACCTTTATTTTCGGAGTATGCGAGAAGATAATATTGGGTAATGTCATGGCCTGCCAGCGGGAAAATATCAGCTGACCCTGATGAATAGAGTCCGGCGGACAGGCAATCTGATGAACGATTTTTTTATTGGCATTACGAATCTTGGGCGGGTGAGACTCGATCAGATTTTGGGTATCAAACACCCGACGACAAATTAATTTATCTAATGATTCGTTCATTTTTCAATATCTAGAAAACAGCCAAGGCATAGTCTAATCGATCTTAAAGTCAATCGTCATCCGAGCATAAACCCCCCGGGGATCATTCAAGCGCTGCATCTCCGTCAGTGAATCTTGCAGCTTTTTCAATTCTAGGGTCACTACATCACTAGAAGCCTGAGCTGATAAAGAAGCGATCTCTTCTCCCGTCAGCCGTTTGATCAGTCTTTCGGGGAGACTTTCGGGGTTAGGATATTCGGTAATCTCCCAGTTCTTACCCAGCTTGGCTTGTTCTGCCGCATATTTAATAGCCGGTTCTAAGCCGCCCAACTCATCTACCAAGCCAATTTTTTGGGCTTCAATCCCCGACCATACCCGCCCTTGGGCAATTTCATTCACCTTGGGCTTCGGCAACTTCCGACCTTCGGAGACTCGATCGAGAAAAGCATCATAGATTTGGTTGACAGATTTTTGGGCGATCGCCAGTTCTTCTTTGGTTTTAGGTCTAGCCACGGTCATGCTGTCGGCAAACTTAGAAGTCTTCACCACGTCCCAGCTTAAACCTTGGGCACTGGCTAGTTTCTGGAAATTCAAGTTCAAACCAATTACGCCGATCGATCCAGTAATCGTGTTCGGTTGCGCAAAAATCCGGCGGGCGTTAGCTGAAATATAGTAGCCCCCGGAAGCCGCCACATTGCCCATCGACACTACTAAAGGCTTCACTTGACTAAGCAGCTTCAGTTCCCGCTGAATCTGATCGGAAGCGGTGGCACTACCACCGGGGCTATTCACCCGCAGCACCACGGCTTTCACATCTTTGTCCTGGCGCAGTTTTTCGACTTCTTGGGCAAAGCCATCACCCCCAATTTCACCTGGCTTGCCAGTACCATTAACGATCGTGCCTTGAGCGTAGAGCACAGCGACTTTGTTACCAGAAGTTGGTTCTTGGTTAGCCACTACCTCGGTATATTCTTGCAGACCAATTTGGCGAAAATCACCATTTTTTTCAGGGGCACTCAGCTGGGCTAGCTCTACTTTCACCTGATCGGGATAAAGAACTTTATCAATAAACTTTTTATTCAGTGCTTCGGTGGCAGGCAACGTTCCTTGCGTATCAGCCACATTTTGGACTGTAGTGACCGCAATGTTCCGATCACTGCCGATGGTGCCTTTAAAATCATTCCAAAGAGTGGTTAATAGTTCTTGGTTTTCTTTGCGCGATTCTGGGCTAAAGCCTTTCAGCGAAAAAGATTCAAAAGCCGATTTGTACTTACCAACCCGAATCACCTCGGCTCCAATCCCATATTTTTCAAAAGCTCCCTTATAAAAAATATTTTCGGTACTAAAGCCATTGAGATCGATCGATCCCAACGGATTCAGAACAATAGTGTTGGCAACTGATGACAAATAATAATCTTTACGACTGAGGTCAGCGTCATAAGCATAGATCGGCTTGCCACTTTGGCGAAAATTCTGGAGCGCCGCCCGGACTTCGCGTAAAGTAGCCAAACCGCTACCAGCACTCATTTTAGTTTTGCTACCATCAAGATAGATCCCCACAATATGCTTGTCTTTGCTAGCTACCTCGATCGCTTTGGTCAGCATCCGCATACTCAATCTTTTCTTGGGGCTACCCGCTAATACTGTTTCCAAAGAAGCCCCTGGGTCATAATCAGCGATATCTGAAGACATATCTAAAACCAACATGGTCTTATCTTTGACTACTGGCAACGTATTTTTGGAGACAGAGCTAGCTAATCCGACAATAATGGCTAGCACTGTTAATAAAGACAATCCGGAGAAAACGGTTAAGCCGAGAAAACTACCCAGGGTGCTGGCAAGAGTTTGTTTAAAGAAGGGACGCATAATAATGTGTGAGGTAGATGATTGCTGGAGTTGCCCGCTATCTGCTAGTGTACCCGTTTTAAACTGTTGGATGAACTACATGCGTAATGATTTAGATAGCTTGAGTAACGTTGATTTTATCGATGTTGATTCTTGGTAGTAGATCGATCGACATTCCTAAAATTCTGGCCAGATTACTTACTCAATGATCGCCAACGACGATTTTGTAGTGATTTAAGGAAGAAAATAATATAAATTCCAATTAACAAAAACAAACATACATTACCCAATTGGCTGTAAGCATTAATGATCTGAGCGTCACTCCAACCAAAAGCGGTCAGTTTATTCATGTCACCGCCCGCATCTCCCTGTCCACCCAGCAGCGTGCCCCAAGGAATTTCGGCGGCTCCAGCTTTGATTTGGTGCCACATCCCAAAGCTGGCGGTGAAAGTATAAGCGGCCATCAACAAAACCAGATATCGCCAAAAATCCCAGCGAAACCTATCGGGCAAAGGAAAATAGAAACAGACCATCAGTACAGTGCTCAGAAATAATTCTCCACCCACGCCACCGAAAAATATCCACATCGAAGTGCTATATTCTGGCATAATCCAAGTCATATAAAACTGAACAATCGACAAAATACTCGCCATCAGCATCGCCCAACGTTTTTGCTCGCGCCAGCCCGACCAAAATAAGATGAGTAACAAGGTAAGGAAGCAGAGATAGACAATTGACGATCGATCTTCACTAACATTAGTCCAGCCAAAGGGCAGCGGTGTCGCACCATGTCCAGACAACCACGCCACGATCGCATGACCAAATTCATGAATCCAAATCTGTACTCCTCGGAGTAATAATTTAGGAAAAACTAATAATTGGGCAATGATGGCGATCAAAAATACGATCGGCAAGGCCATCCGCAGGACATAGCGATTATTAAATGAGCAAAAATCGGTATCAGCAGCTTTAATAGCTTCATACTGACGATCAAGATATTCACTAATGTGATACTCTGGCAGATTAATTCCTGAGTTCGTTGCTTCAGCAGCTTGTTGTTCTAGGGTATGATTTCGGAGCTGATGATAAGCAGCGGTGAGTTGGCTCGTTTCGCTTTTGCGGCTCTCCCGAATTAGCTTGGTACGCTGTTTACCAAAAGCTAAGTCAATTTTCTCAATCGAGTCTCCAGGAGACAGGTTCAATATTTGGTAGCATTCGGATAAGGTCATAGCGATGTCGCAATAAGCTTGTTGGCATCGAGCTTATTGTGCCCATTTTACAGAGGAGATCTTGCTACTGTTGAGATTACCTTCCTAAAGCAAAGGATCAATTAAGGTTAAAAGTTCTGATAACTTATTCTGAACGACATCCCAGATCACGCCCATATCCAGCTGATCATATTCATGTACAATTACATTGCGCATCCCGGCCATTTCACGCCAAGGGATTTCTGGATGTTGTTGGCGAAATGTCAGAGATAGCCGCTTGGTAGCTTCGCCAATGATAGTTATTTGGTAAAGGATCGCTGATAATTTTTCATCGTTTGCTTCTAGTTCAACTTGGCTGACACCTTCAGCATAACGAATAATCCGTTTGATGGCTGTGGCGATGTCAATCAGAGATTCTGGATCACGCGGCATAAATTGTTTGGGCAGATTCTAATATGTTTTTACGTCGTAACCAATTTTCACTCCGTTCGATCGCAGTTTTAACAATGAGATCTACTTTGCGGCCAAAGATAGCTTCAAGTTCATCACACATTTGCAGAGTTTCGGTTAAACCCCGTTTAGCATTTGGGGAAAAGTTAATCAAGATATCAATATCGCTATCGGGGCGAAAATCGTTACGCAAAACGGAACCAAAGAGAGCAAATTCGATTACTTGCCACCTGTGACAAAAATCTTGGATTTGATCCATTGGTAGATCGATCGTACTTATGGTCATCCCAGTTTCACCTGTAAGAGCTTTTATTTTAGCCATATTTGATTTCAAAGTTTTTCTTCTTGCTAAAACTTTTAACTTTATCGATCGACTAAACTTTTTACTGTTAATAATTTCTGAAACCGGCGTGGCCGTTGTCGATACACCCAACTTCTTTGCTGAGCTACTACCCAGCCAACCAAACTGACTACGCCCAGCACCAACCAAACTAATGGATTACAGGTAGATAGTAGCACCGACAATATTAAGAACACCGCCAAAAGACCACGCATCATCAACCGCAGTGGCTGGAGTGATATTTTTAGCACCAGCTTGGTACCCCGGGACTGTAGCCACCAATACCAAGCCTGCAACAATCGATCGCTCTTAATTCCGACCAAACGATAAAATGAATTTTGACGTAATTTTTCGGCGCGGCGCTTTTCCCAGAAATTGACGGATGCATCCCGTAAAGCCAGCACAAAACGCGATGTCCAATTAATCCACATCATCCCCGGCGTATTTTCAAACAACTTTTCCGAGCCTACTCTATATTGCTTCCGGAAAAACTGCTCCTGTTCTGTCGTTAAGTGATACAAAGATTCTTGAGTAATCTCTTGAGCCATTTGCATCGTGCTGGACTTCAGTGGATCTTGGGTTAAAGCCTGAGACAGCTGAATTCCCCAATGCTGGTGCGGCACCGCCGCTACTCGAAAACCCCGATCCAAATCTGTATCTACCAGTTGGCGATGTCCAGCCATCACTAAGTCATTCAACAGACTATGCAGCTGGTTAGCAGTAATTTCCAAACCAGGTTCTGCCATATATGTTAAATGCGCTTTCAGTTGCTGACGCTCTTGGCCGACTAGATCGGGCAACGACTCACTCAGCAAAAACTCTAGATAATCATCAGTAGTCAGCGATAATCGGATCGATTCTCGCTGCACCAAACCACTAAAACACTTGACCGTCACCGGACTAACAATGCCTTCAATAATCTTGTTTAAACCATCCAGTCGCCCCCACAAAAAATCGTTAGCCCGCCAAGACTTGTGGAAAAAACCACCAGTCACATAGAAATCATCCCCAGCCAATTTTTCTTGTTCTGACTTACCCTGCCCCCAACCCAACTGAGCAGTGGCCGGACTAATTCGTACCGTGGACAGGGGTTCTTTCTGCTCCAAATTAGTCAAGTATTCGAAGGGATAAAGCACCTGATCAAGATGTTCAAAACTTTGAAATTTTTTCAATAGCGATTGAGCCGCAATCGCTGGCGAATTATACAGCAACATAGTGGTTGCCGATTCCACCTGAGTCAGCATACTCAAAAAACGCTGATTTCCGCGCTGATCGTAGTGAAAGCGCTGTTTATTCCAAATGTATTGACCTTGACTCGCCGCAGCAGCCAGGATTTCAATTTTTTGCTGTAACTGCTGCCATACCGTTGAAATTTGTTCAGAAGGTAGCCATCCAGATGGCATTTCGTTGGCAGCTAAAGGTAAATTAAGAAACAACTCAGATAAAGCCGACATCCCATCCAAGTGCTCTGGAGACTCATGCAAAGTTGGTAATAATAGCGGTAGTGATTGCACATCTAAGAAATAACGATGCAGCCGGAAGATATATTCATAGACCAAAGGACGCAGGAAATAATCTGACTTTTTGACACCTAACATGGCGTAAAAATTATCACTGATCACCGAATTGCTCAAGAGTTTTTGCAGACCAGCTTTAATTACTTCTAAGAGCTGGATGCTCTGACCAATTTGTTTGATCAAGACTTCTAGGTAAAAACGATCATTGGGAGACTGAGTTACTACCAACCGTTCATGAATTTTGTGAGTCAGATATAAATGCTGGCGCAGGCTGTAGTCCACATCCAGCTGAGTCATCTGCGGCGCAAAATTCTGGAGGCATTCTTCCCGCTGCTCCTTAGCCGCCTGACCAACATGATGGTGAGTGAGTAGCCGCGCTACTCGCTCTGCTTCTGATTGCCGACCACTATCACCACCAGCAGCTAAACACAGTAATTGGGGAATTACTTGAGTTCGCAGATTAATCAGCCGACTACGCAGATAAATATTTCTTTGGAGCTGTAGTTCAGAGTTATGAATTGGGGTATCTAAGCTGGCTTCGGCATGAGCTAATAATTCTTGGTAACGCTGTACTTTTTGATTGTGTTCTTGGAGATGCCGCAGGTCAGTTACGACACTGTGGTACATCGGAATATCTAGCACCCGGGCACGCACTTGGGGAGATTTTGATGGGGTGACTTTGGCGGTCTCAGCTTGCTCACTCCATTTTTTCGGAGTGGGATCGATATAGAACAACACTCGCTGTGTCCAGCGATTCAATGTTTGATAGTGAATCGCTCGGGTGGCTGGCATAAAGGGGGCGTTATCGAGTAAGCCCCCATCCAAAAAACTGATTTGTTTACCCTCCAATCGATGTTGCCAGGTTCTTTGATCGAGCTGACCCCAAATTCCTAGCTGTCGATCGACTAAATTCTGAGAGTTGTTGAGATCGACCTGCACCATCGGGAATACCATCGGCAAAGCCGAAGTAAGACGACAGAGTTTAGCCAATGCCTGAAAAGTATGTTGGGGCTTTGCTCCGGCCAAATCTAGACTGAGCGGATTGAAAGGTTCTTTGCGTCCCTGGCGATGTTTAAGATGGAACAGGCCGTGATGGTCTTGAACTTCAGTAACCGCACCACTACCATCAAAAGTTCGATAAGTTTTGCCCCAAAAATCGGTGCCCGTCACAAACAGATCTAATTCGCGAAACTGAGAAACCCACTCTCGCTCTGGAGGCGGTACTCGGCGCTGGAAAGCGTTAACAAAGGCAGCTTCCAACTGTTGCTGCTGATAGCCGTCACCATCCAACAAAACACCAGCCGCCGCTGGTGACTGACGCAGCAATTGATAGATATCTCCACTGTTTTGCCACACTTCATTAAAGGTATTGAAGTCTACCGTCTCAGTGTCGGTACTGTTGGTCAGCGCATAGCTTAAAAGTACGCCATTGATGCCACCGACGGAGGTACCAGAGAGAGTATCTACGACGACATCAGCATCCACCAGTGCTTTGAGCAGTTTATATATACCACGCCCCCGGACAGCCTGATAAAATTCCTGACAGACTCCACTCGTGTAAATAGATAAAGAAATACCACTGTAGGCTACTAGCCCCAGACGAACTTCTCGACTAAAAGTTGGTTGGCTATTAGGTGATGCTGATTCCATGCGGCAAAAGTGTTAGCAAAGAGCCGCCAAAAACGGTTTCACTCTCCGGGTAATTCCTCTCATTATCCTAATCCATGCTCAATTTTTCGGTGAATTAGGAGTCATCCAGAAGACCATCAATTTTGCACGCCTCAGCAAAAATTACTAGCACAGGCTCAAAAGCTCAACCGCTATCTAGACTGGGATTTGAGCATTAATATAACTAAAATCACCTTCACTAGCGGCATCGCCGGAAGTAGAAGTTGATCGCATAAATCCGCTATTTGTCGCAGAGTCATATTATTCAATAAGGTGAAATTGACGGCTAGCTCGATCGAAACAATGCTTGAAAGACGATAGGCATCAAGATAGAGTTGATAAAGAATATCTAAACTTGCCCCCATGCAGACCCTGCCCTCTCTCCATAGCAATAGTACTGAGACCCATAATCCGCTTTGTACTGATGGTGTGATTCAGCGCCGCCGTACCCGTCCAGTAAAAGTAGGAGACATCACTATCGGTGGTCAGTACCCAGTGGTAGTGCAATCGATGATTAATGAGGACACCTTAGATATTGAAGGGGCGGTCGCTGGTATTCGGAGACTGCACGAAATTGGCTGCGAAATTGTGCGCGTTACCGTGCCCAGTATGGCTCATGCCAAGGCTTTAGCCGAAATCAAATCCCAGCTAGTGGCTACTTATCAATTAGTGCCACTGGTGGCTGATGTGCATCACAACGGCATGAAAATTGCCTTGGAAGTGGCTAAGCATGTCGATAAAGTGCGAATCAATCCGGGTCTGTATGTGTTTGAGAAACCCCAGGATAACCGTACCGAATATACTGCTGCTGAGTTTGCCGAAATTGAAGACAAGATGCGATCGGCTTTAGAACCGCTAATTATTAGCCTCCGCGATCAAGACAAGGCCATGCGAATTGGGGTAAATCACGGCTCTTTGGGCGAACGGATGTTGTTTACCTACGGTGATACCCCGCTGGGCATGGTGGAATCGGCCTTGGAATGTATTCGGATCTGTCGATCGCTAGATTTCCACAATATTGTGATATCCATGAAAGCATCACGGGTACCAGTAATGCTTAGTGCCTATCGGCTTTTAGTACAGCGGATGGATGCCGAAGACATGGATTACCCGGTGCATTTGGGTGTGACCGAAGCCGGGGACGGCGAGTATGGGCGGATTAAGTCTACAGCGGGCATTGGTACTTTGTTAGGCGAAGGCATTGGCGACACCATTCGCGTTTCACTGACGGAAGCTCCGGAAAAGGAAATTCCGGTGTGCTATGGCATTTTGCAAGCCCTGGGTCTCCGGAAAACGATGGTGGAGTACGTAGCCTGCCCTTCTTGTGGCCGGACGCTTTTTAATTTAGAAGAAGTATTACATCAAGTGCGCGAAGCCACTCAACATCTAACTGGTCTGGATATTGCAGTGATGGGCTGTATTGTGAATGGGCCAGGCGAGATGGCGGACGCGGACTATGGTTATGTGGGTAAGCAGCCGGGATATATTTCGTTGTATCGGGGCAAGGAGGAGATTAAGAAGGTGCCAGAAGCTGACGGGGTAGCGGAGTTGATTGGTTTGATTAAGGCTGACGATCGCTGGTTCGATCCAGAAACTTAACTAGCTAGGACAGTAATCTTCTGTAATCTTTAGGGATTTCTAATAGATTTTCTAACCTGTTGAAATCATGTTTAGCTACATAGATCAAATTTCTCCTTCAATCAAGGGGGAATTTGATCTGGAGGGAATACTACGCCGTATTGAGATCGATCAGAAATTGAGATATGATGCTACCTAGATAAAAATAAATGAACACGATCTGTCGTCCAGGTTGCGACACCACAACCAAAAAAGTCGTTATCTTCAGTCCAAATCGGACAATCTAACAACATGGCCGCCGCCACAATCGGCCAATCATTGACATCACGAGCAGCAATCCGCTGTTTGGCCTCAACTGCATATCCAGAATAGTCATCAGCATCAATAATCTCGATCATATGAGTTAGACCTGCCAAAACAGCTAGAGCCTCATCAGGTGGAAGACTGCGCTTTTGGAAAAGAATCGGCAGATATTTGACAGCATCACCCAGACAGAGATCCGGCGTGAAAAACTGTGTCATGGGTGAAAACTCCTGAATCAGATCACGGACTTTATTGCCCAGCACAGCACGCACCAGAATATTGGCATCAAGAATAAGTTTTTTAGTAGCAGGCATGATGAATTCTAGAGTTGCTGCGATCGTAATTGGCGAAACTCAGCCAGCAATGTGTCTTCAGAAATGCCATGCTCCAGTAATAGAGTATCCAGAGCCGCTGCTGCACGTTTCAAAGATTCCTGTTCCGATTCAGCGGGCTGTAATTGGGTTGGAACGAAGTAACCAACAGTTTGACCATGCCGGAGAATAGCTACAGGAGTGGATGAGCTAAGGTATTTAGCGAGATTATCTCTAAAGTCTCTGATCCCAATTTTTTGCAGCATAGCTATCTTGATTTAAAAAGTGTACCACTGTGTACACAATCTTATCAGAAAATTCCTATTCCAGTCATCGCTGGAGTCAATCGCTTTTTCGGCAAGAGATGATTTTAGGAAATTTTGATGCAGAAATTGTTGCCGTAAAGCCTCTGATAGACTCATAATTCAGTCATTAGCCGTTCTAAAGGAAACCTATGTTTTGTGGACTCGGCGATCGCTTCAGACTTGCGCAATTGACCTAATTGGTAGATTTGCAGCAGTACCAACAGTTCATAGCGTTCCATTTCAGCTAGATCCGATGTTTTCCCTTTTGCTTGCAGTTCACCCAAGCGATCGTTTTGAGTCAGATTCAGTTTGAGTTGAGCAAGATCTTGCATCTCATCATCGGAAAGACTGGTCACGGGAGGCTAGAGATTAGAGTCTGGCAAATTAACCATGAGCCATTCTGGAAACCGATCGCCCAACTGCATAATCTGTGGCACAACAAAACCTAGGGAGCGTCCCAATTGTACTTATTTCACAATTGGGATGCTCCCGCCAATAGCCAATCGTACTCGATGACTCTGCCGACAAACTATAATTTGGAATGTTGAATCAGTTTTTGCCAATGTTTCTTCTGCGGTTAATCACGATCGCCAGCTTGGCCATCGTGGTACTCATCATCTTCTCTAACCTAACACCAGCCTTACCGTTAGTGTTTCTGGGCAAAAGTACCGTGCCAATTTCCTTAGGCATACTAGTTTTGGGTGCGATCGGAGCGGGCATCACCACCAGCTTAGTTCTCCGACTACTGATGTTTTGGCAACAGCCCCAACAGCGGCGACCCAGCACAGCGGCCGAATTCTCCTACGAGCCAGAACCTGATCGATACGAATCATCATCCAGACAGCAGCGAGATCCAGAATACGACGAACCGCCCCAGCGGCCAGCCAACCGACGACCAGCAGTACCCGCATCACCCCAACCCGAATTTAAATACGTGCCGCCAAATGATAGTGTTTATGATGCTAACTATCGGGTGATTAAACAGCCTCCAGCCTCCAACATCCCCCCAGAAGTAGGCAGCAAGCTTCGATCAGACAGCGAAGATTGGGGATTTGATTTTGAAGATGAAGACGAGGATAAACCCAGAAAATGACTGACAACTTAATTCCCGGCCTAAATAACTTAAACATCTACCTGATCGGCATGATGGGCTGTGGCAAATCCACCATCGGCCAATTGATGGCCGATCAATTGCAATACAAGTTCTTTGATACTGACCACCTCATTGAACAAGTTAGTAGACAGTCGGTCAATGATATTTTTGCGATGGCTGGGGAAGAAGAATTTAGATCGATCGAAGCCAAAGTTTTAGCCGAAATCTCGGCTTACACCAAATTAGTGGTAGCCACTGGCGGCGGCATCATATTGCGCCGCAGTAACTGGGGCTACCTCCGGCAGGGCTTAGTTGTCTGGATCGATGTACCCGCTGCGGTGCTTTGGGAACGCTTAGCTGCTGATGACTCCCGCCCTTTACTGCGCACCGACAATCCCCAGAGCCAGCTAGAGCAGTTGCTAGAGAGTCGTCAGCAAAGGTATGCTGAGGCAGACTTACGTATTACTGTTACTGCTGATCAATCCCCCCAATCGGTAGCCGCTAATATTTTGGCCAAAATCCCTACAGTACTCAAAGCCCCCCGACAAGCCCCGGACTCTTTAATTTATTGACTTAATTGGTTTATTGGTTTACTCAACTATGGCGATCGATTCTCAAGTGAACAACGATACTGACCGAGTGCGGGTGCTCAGTGAAGCCCTCCCCTACATTCAAAAGTTTGCTGGCCGCACGGTGGTGGTGAAGTATGGTGGCGCGGCCATGAAAGATAGCGTGCTTAAAGATCAAGTGATGCGGGACATTGTGTTTCTAGCCTGTGTCGGCATTCGCCCCATTATCGTCCATGGCGGCGGACCCGAGATTAATACTTGGCTAGATAAATTGGGCATTGAACCACAGTTTAAGGATGGCTTGCGGGTCACCGATGCCGCCACCATGGAAGTTGTCGAAATGGTATTGGTGGGCAAAGTCAACAAAGAAATTGTTTCTTTAATCAATCAGGCGGGGGGGAATGCGATCGGACTCTGCGGCAAAGATGCCAATCTGATCACCGCCCGCCCCGAAGGTCGAGAAGGCATTGGTTTTGTGGGCGAAGTCAGCAATGTGAATGTAAGTATTTTAGAATCGCTGGTCAAGGATGGCTATATCCCAGTGGTTTCCAGCGTCGCCGCTGATGAGCAGGGTCAGTCTTACAATATCAATGCCGATACAGTCGCAGGCGAAATTGCGGCCGCGTTGGGAGCCGAAAAACTGATTTTGCTCACCGATACCCCCGGTCTGATGCGCGATTTCCACGATCCTAGCTCACTGATTCGACAGCTCGATATTCCTCAAGGCCGCCAATTAGTGACCACTGGCATTGTCAGCGGCGGTATGATTCCAAAGCTGACTTGCTGTATTCGAAGCTTGGCACAGGGAGTGAAGTCTGCCCACATTGTGGATGGCCGGGTACCCCATTCTTTGTTACTCGAAATCCTGACCGATGCGGGCATTGGCACTATGATGATCGCTTCTGGGCACAGCCGGCCAAACTATGAGATATGAATCCAGAGGAATTACCCAGCGACTATTTAGCAGGCCAAGCGGCCTTTGAGCAGGGCGACTACCGGCAAGCTGTCCATTGCCTAGAAGCAGCCCTAGCCAACATTGAACCCCAATCGGCGACCGGTGGGGAAGTCCAAATGTGGTTGGTCACGGCCTATGAAGCCAGTGGCAATCTGTCGGCAGCGATCGATCTCTGCGTCAAAATGACGGCCCATCCCCACCTAGAAACCCGCCAAAAAAGTAAGCGTATTTTGTACATTTTACAGGCTCCTGCCTTAGTGCGTCGGGAAGAATGGATTACCAAAATCCCCGACTTGCAAGAATTAAAAAGCAATAGTGACTCCTCTGGCTCATCCGCTCATCGTTCCAGTCAATCGATGCCCCGCCGCAAACTACCACCGCCACCACCAATCGATCCCAGCGAAATCAACACCAGTGACAACGGCTTTATTGCGATCATGCTGGTTTTAGGTCTAGCCATCTTAGGATGGCTGTTCCTGACTATGCGCAGCTAAGTTTGATACATTGGGGAAGTTGCAAGTGCTCATCACCCATGTCCGTCATTAGTAATTTCTTGAAGCGACTAGTGCTGTTAGCGACATTGCTGCTAACTCTCACTGGCTGTGTCCAGTACGACACCACCGTCAATTTCCAGAGCTTTAATGCTGGAGAATTGGTGCAGCACATTACCCTGGATCGCCAGTTTTACCAGTTGAATCAGTCAGCTCTGGATATTTGGTTGCAATCGATCGAACAACGCACCCAAAAATTCCATGGCCAAGTCCAAAAGATTAGCGATCGGGAACTAACCGTGGTCATGCCCTTTCGGACAGCCACCGAGTTAGTCAACAAGTTCAACCAGTTTTTTGCTAGCGATAAACAACTACTCGCCTCCAAATTAGCTGTGACTCAAAACAACTTCTTGGTAGCCAGTCGCCATCAGCTCACTTATGACTTGGATTTACGGTCATTAGCCGCCGATAGCCCCGTCACCGGAAGTCTGAAATCAGCTCAAGACCAGGTTAAACAACTAGACCTCCAGTTTGCCTTGAATGTCCCCCCCGGCATGAACAATCACGATGGGCGCTGGCAACTCCAACCCGGTCAAGTCAACCACCTCAGAACCGTTTTTTGGTTACCCAATCCGATCGGCATCGGTAGTCTGATCATTATTTTGTTCGTGGCGATCGGATATGTAATTAAAAGCAAATTAACGCTCATCTCTACCGAATTGTAGCTATGTTGAACTATTCATCCAAAAATCAACCCCTCAATGGCTACATCTGGGGAATGATCGGTATTTTTGTATTTTCTTTGTGCTTGCGCTTTTGGGGTTTAGGACGCTTCAATTCCTTAGTTTTTGATGAAGTTTACTATGCCAAATTTGCCAATAACTATCTCACTCACACCAAATTCTTTAATGCTCATCCTCCCCTTAGTCAGTACATCATTGCCGTGGGGATTTGGCTGGGTGATATGTTACCGATCGGTCATGACACGGCCAATAATTTAACAGGTTCTTGGCGGAGTACCTTCAGCTATCGCTGGTTCAATGCGATCTTTGGCTCTTTCATCCCGATTGTTGTAGGTGGCATCGCTTATCATCTGACCAAGCGCCCCAGCTTTATGGTGATCGCCGCCGGATTGATGTCGCTAGATGGGCTGTTCTTGGTAGATTCACGCTATGCTCTGAACAACGTCTTTTTGGTGCTGTTTGGCATCCTGGGTCAGCTGTGGCTGCTAATGGCACTAAGTAATACTGGCTGGCAACGGGCGGCTTTAGGTCTAGCCTCTGGCCTATTTTTTGGGCTATCGATCGCTTGCAAATGGAATGGACTGTGGTTTTTATTAGGAATTTGGTTACTGCTGGGAACAATCGTTGTTCATCAGATTTTAACTCGTCGCCCCACCACCGCCATTCAAGATTGTCCTCAAGATACTGAGCTTTCCATCTTAGTGCCGCTCAGTCGTCTCCAAGTTTGGGAAATTCTGATTTATCTGCTCATAGTACCGGCTGTAGTTTATCTAGTTTCCTGGATTCCCCACTTACAACAAAACCCCTTACCCAATCTGTGGGAAATGCAAAGCCAGATTTTGCACTATCACGAAAAGATTAAAAACGGTAAGGCAGTTCATCCCTATTGTGCCAATTGGTATACTTGGCCTTTGATGCTCCGGCCTTTAGCTTACTATTATCAGGTGGTGAAAACAGGTGGCACTAACGATCTAGACACAATTTATGATGTTCATGCGATGGGCAATCCTTTTTTGTGGTGGTTCGCCTTCGGCGCTATTTTAGCTATGACTGGTCAGCTCTTGAAACGATTAATTACAGGTGCTGCTTGGGATCTAAACCGCCCGGATGTGGCAATACCGATTTTCTTTTTGGCCAATTATGGTGCCAATTTGTTTCCCTGGATCAGAGTCACCCGCTGTGTTTATATTTATCACTACATGGGGTCATTAGTTTTTGCGATATTAGCTCTAGCTTGGTTGATCGATCGATGGTTGCATAGTGCCAGTCCAGAATTGCGAGGCCGAGCCATCACGGCAATTTTCATAGTTGCGGCGGCTTTTGTGTGGTGGCTGCCGGTGTACCTGGGTTTGCCGCTTAGTCCGCCAGAGTTAGCTGGGCGCATGTGGTTTAACGAAAATACCTGGAAGGCGATCGGGGAAATCTGGAACTGGATTTAGTAATAGGATCAAAGAAGTAATAACCAGTTTCTGTTATTCTAAAAGTAAGCATTTGTGATTTTTTCACAAATATACTATTTAAGAGGAGAAGCTGATATGCTGATAGAGTTTAGCATCGGCAACTATAGATCTTTCAAAGAAAAAGTCACTTTTAGCATGGTGGCAGCAAATTTAGTGTCTCAAGATAAGAACTTAGACGTCAATAACGTTTTTGCTGTGGATGAGGAACTAAGTCTGTTAAAAAGCGCTGCTATTTATGGGGCTAATGCTAGTGGCAAGAGCAATTTAGCTAAAGCTCTAGGGTTTATGAGATGGTTCATGGTTAATTCCTCTAAAGAAACTCAAAGCACTGAAGAGATTGGGGTGGAAAGATTCAGGCTGAGTACTGAAACTGATGATCAACCATCTTTTTTTGAAATTGTGTTTTTATTGAATGGGAGACAACACAGGTATGGCTTCACAGCCAATCATGAAAAAATAATATCTGAATGGTTATTCTATACGCCTCAAAAGAGAGAAACAAAGCTATTTTATCGTCAAGATGACGATTTTAAAATTGCTAAAGTGTATAGAGCTGATGGCATATCACAAAAAACCAGAGATAACGCTTTATTTCTATCTGTCTCAGCACAGTTTAATGTTAAGAAATCTGAGTCGATTTTAGATTGGATTACTTATAAACTAGGCTTGATATCAGGGCTAAATGATGAAGGACTGTTAGGCAAAACGGTAGACTTTTTATTAAAAAAAGAAAATCATAGTGAAATAATTGATTTGCTAAAAAAACTAGATCTAGGAATTACTGAAATTGAAGCTGAACAAATTGATGCTAAAGATATTTTAAAGTTCAAAGATGGTCAAGAAAAGTTCAAAAAGATGTTGCTAGAGCGCAAAACCAAATTTGCCAATATTTCTACAATACATCAAAAATTCAACCATGATGGAGAGAAAGTATCACTAGAGTCGTTTGATTTAGGAAGAGAAGAATCAGATGGCACCCAAAAAGTTTTTGCATTAGCCGGATTACTTATACATACGCTCAAGAATGGTAATATTTTAATTATTGATGAATTTGATGCAAGGCTACATCCATTAATGAGTCAGGCAATTGTGAAAATGTTTAACTCTAAGGGTAGCAATCCAAATAATGCTCAACTCATTTTCATGACTCATGATACAAATTTGCTGAGTAATAAAATTTTTCGTCGCGATCAAGTTTGGTTTACAGATAAGAATCGATATGGAGCCACCAATTTATACTCACTAGCAGAATATAGAAATGTTCGTAATGATGCTTCCTTTGGTAGTGACTACATCAAAGGCAAATACGGAGCTATCCCTTATATCCAAGGAGCTGAATCCTTGATAGAAGTTCATGTCTAAGAGAACAAGCAATTCCCGCAGCTACTCTCCTCGGAAAGTAAACACTAGAGAGGTAAAGCAACGATTTTTGATTGTGTGTGAAGGAACGAAAACAGAACCAAATTACTTTCGCAGTTTTCGAGTACCAAAAGATGTCGTTGAAATTCTAGGAGTAGCCGAAGATCCCAGTCGATTAGTGAATAGTGCCAAAAAACGAGCTGAGGAAGATGAATATGACCAAATTTGGTGCGTCTTCGATCGAGACCCCGGTGCATGGACAGCTGAAAACTTCAACAACGCTCTAAAAAATGCCAAAAGGCACAATTTCCATGTCGCATATTCAAATGAATCCTTTGAGCTGTGGTACATTTTACACTTCCAGTTTCTCAATACTGCCACCTCTCGCATTGATTACGAAAATAAGCTCACGAAACTGCTAGGTCAAAAATATCAAAAAAACGATCCGAAAATGTATGATAGGTTATTTGAGAAGCAGTCTGAGGCTATCAAAAATGCCCAGAAGCTTCTCGAAGGATACGATCAATCCAACCCTGAAAAAGATAATCCTTCCACCACTGTCCATCTTTTAGTACAAGCCTTAAACCTAGTTCAATCTTGAAAACTAAAATCTGATCCGGCCTTTGGTCAGTAATTGGTAACCGCTGGTAAAAGCCAGCATTGAGACACAAAATGTCCACAAACTAGTAGGTTGCAACACCACGCCCCCACTGACAAATACCAAAACAATACCGATGGCAATTAAAATCCAGCCCCAGTTGCCCATGGTTTGTCGCCAACAAGTAAGTGAGCAAATACCTGCTAATAGTGCCAGGACTGAGGCTGCCGCTGGTGCTTCTCGCCACCAACTACTGTAGTAATGGGAGGTGAAAATAATATTTTGTCCCAAAAAATAAATACTAGTGACAATTAAAGCTAGCCCTAAAATTGTAGACATCTGCGCTTGATTCCTGAAAGATTAGGTTACATAAATGATCTACAGCTAGAATACCCAAAGTGAACAATATATTTAATGTCTGAGGCAATGAAGTATGATTTTATCCAGCATTATCAATCAGCCTATTGTGGCTGTATTAGTTCATGTACCTGATGTCCAAGTTGGCCTTGACTGGTATCAGTTAGCTTTTCCGGCTGCTATACGCTCCTACATAGCAGAATTTAATTTTGAGTTCTTAAACATTGCTGGAATTCAACTAGAAATCGTTCCATCAGATGATAAAGTTGCAGCTGGTGCTTGTGGATCGGTGGTTTATTGGGCTGTGCCAGATTTGGAAATTGCCTTGCTTCATTTGCAAAGCATTGGAGCTAAATTATATCGTGGCCCCCTGAAAATCGAAGCTGGTCAAAGCATGTGTCAAGTGCGCGATCCTTGGGGAAATTGCATTGGCCTGCGCAGCTTTTCTGGCCCATCCAACATATTTTAAGAATCAGGGTTGACATGTTTCCTTGTGAGTTAAATAATCGACATACCCTGCGGCTACTTTGCCTTGACGATGCGGCGGAGCTATTTGCCCTCACAGAAACCAATCGAAAGTATTTGCGGCAGTGGTTACCGTGGCTCGATCGAACGCAATCAGTTGACGATACCAAAAAATTCATTGATTTTGTTCTGAGTCAACAAGCCGCCCAGCAAAGTCTAATCTTGTTGATTCTCTATGATGGGGCAATCGCAGGAATAGTCGGCCATAACAAAATCGATCAGCTAAATCGCATTGGCTACATTGGTTATTGGCTGGGAGCAGCCTACCAAGGCAAAGGTTTAATGACAGCTTCTTGTCGGGCACTGATTGAATACAGCTTCACCGTTCTGAATCTCGATCGCATCATCATCACCTGTGCTACCCACAACCACCAAAGCCGCGCCATCCCGGAGAGACTGAGTTTTATTCATGAAAGAACTGTTCAGAATGCCGAGTGGTTATACGATCACTTTGTCGATCACGAAATCTATACGCTGCTCCGCCCCCAAAATCAATAACTACTAGTGATTCAAATTAGTTGATGTAGTGGCATGAAAGTGTAAATGAATATGAGCATCCTGAATCACTGACGGCTCGTGGTGATGATGGTGTTCGTCATGCCAGTGGTCATGTTCATGCCACAATCCGGTCTTGGTATCAGTCAACTGGTGTGGCTGGAGGGCAACATACATAACAATCAACAGAACCAAGCCCATTAAACTGCTGTAGAAAAAATTATGGGTAGGGACATGGCCACCGACCCATCCAGCCAGGGGATAAGCAAATGCCCACCACAAATGACTCCAGGCAAAATGAGCACCATAGACTCGTCCTTGCACCGCCACCGCCACTCGATCGGCGATCAAAGTTTGGGTGGGGACATTCACTAATGTTTGACCAGCACCGGCCATTACCCACAGTAGCAGTAACCCACCCAGATTCGCTATGTTTGCTGGTAACAGAGCCAGCGTAATTAAAGCAGCCCCGCTACTGGTCAGTAAAATCGGGCTGATTTTCTGGGGAAGATTGCCGAGTCCGATCGATGCCAATGTTGCGCCGATCCCAAATGCTGCCATCACCCAACCATATTCCACCTTGCCCAAATGCAACGAGCCTTGGACATAGCCGATCGTATTGACCAGGATTTCGGCACCAGCAATCGAAGTAACTAGTTGCAGAGCCAGTGCATAACGGATCGGCGGATCGGCAAATAAACAAGTCGTTCCAGCACGAATATCGGCGATGGTTTGATCAATTGTTTTGGTTGTGGCATGGTTCTGGGGCACGATCAATTGTCCGGGCAAAGTCACAATTAGCAGCGCTGCAATTAAAAAGGTCAGTCCATCCAAGAAAAAGACCTCTCTGGTGCCGACAAAAGCCGCGATACTGCCCGCTAACCCAGGTCCTAAAACACCAAGGAGCTGGGAAGTGGCGCTGGAGAGTGCGATCGATCTTCCCCTTTCCGCCTCGGTGGTAACTAATGGAATAGTGGCGGTGTAGGTGGGAGCAAAAAATGCATAAAACACATTGAGGGATAACACGATCGCATAGATTTGCCAGATCTGGGTGACGAAGGGCAATAAGCAAACAATTCCCATGCGGGCCAAGTGTGTCGTCACCATCAAGTACTTGCGATCGATCCGATCGGCTATCACACCGGCAAGGGGAGACAGCACCACAAAAGCTAGTACCCGCAGCGTGAGCGCCCCAGCTAAAACCGTTCCGGCCTGTTCTCCAGCCAGCTCAAAGGCCAATAATGCCAATCCCAGCCAAGTGAGCGCATCTCCCACCAGGTTAATGGTCTGGGCTAAATACAGTCTGGTAAAGATGGGATTTTCTAAGCCTTGCAGCCACCCTGGATGCTGTTTCATTTTTCAAGTAAAAAAGCTTTCACTTCTAGAATAGAGCGTATTAGGCAACTATTGAATCTAGATTCTTGCTCATCAAAGCATTCGACAAAGTCACTCCCCGAATAACTGGCCAGCGCTGTTCCACGATCAAAAATCCAAATTTTGTGAAAAATGGCTGCGCTGTAAGACTGACATGGGAAGTGAGCATGGTAACGCCTTGAGTGGTGGCAGATTGATGAATGTGGTTCATCAATTGGGAGCCAACTCCTTGTCTGGCAACAGCACCAGCCACAAAGAAGTGATCAATGTAACCACTAGATTGCACATCGGCATAAGCCACGATCTTCCCGGCGATTTCTACTACAAATGGTTTGATCTCGCGCATTTTCTTAATCCATTGGTCTCGATCGATCTCCGCTGGTGCCCAGGCCTTAATTTGCTCTGGGGTGTAATCTTGACTGGCAATCTCATGAATGGCTGAGAAGAACACCTGGTGCAGTGCTAGTTCATCACCAATGCGGAATTCTCGAATGATCATAAAAAAACTGAGCTAAAATGGTATGGATGCGCAGGAGGAAGATGCTGATGAGCGTAACTATTGCTAAGTGGACAATCGACCAGTATCACAAATTAGTTGCTACTGGTATTTTAGACGATCGGCAGGTGGAACTATTAGCTGGAGATATTATCGAGATGCTCCCAGAAGGAATGCCCCATGCCTTTTACTGTGATAGAACAGTGGAATATTTAAGGGTACTACTCACAACTAGAGCGAAAGTACGAGAAGCTCACCCCATTACCCTACCAAATAATTCTGAGCCAGAGCCGGACGTGGCGATCGTGTGGCTGCCAGACACCCAATATCTTACTCATCATCCCTATCCCGCAGATATTTTTTGGTTGATTGAATATGCTGATAGCACACTAGTCAAAGATCTTAATACCAAACAGAGCATTTACGCTCAAGCGGGGATTCTAGAATATTGGGTTGTCAATCTGACGGGATCAGAGTTAATTGTGTTTAGAGATGCTGGTAATGATGGCTATGCAACAGAGACTAAGTTGAATTCTGGATCGATTTCCCCTTTATCTTTTCCAGATGTGGCAGTCGAAGTCCAGCGGTTGTTTAGCATTTAAGATTGAGTGAGGCGGTCAAAATTTTATGAGTAACTATGAATAATAAAGACAAACTCCTTTGTGCTACATATGCCTTGATTGCCTTAGTAGCATTGCCAGCTACCTGGATCAATAATCTTGCTTTCATGACCCAGTCCGACCATTCTTCTATGGCCGACTTTTTTCAGGCCGCTTATGTGAATGCAGCAGCAGCCTCGCTCTCTAACGATCTATTTTTGTTAGCTCAGGCTGCCTGCATTTTTATGGTAGTTGAAGGTCGGCGAGTCGGAGTTCGGTATGTATGGCTGTACATTTTACTATCAGCTTTAATTGCAATTAGCGTGACTTTTCCGTTGTTTCTGCTGGCTAGACAAATCAAGATCTCCCAAGAGCAACCACAAAACAATCATGTTCAGGCAGTTAGGATCATAGATTAAATAAGATTTGAAATTGCCCTCACCCCAACCCTCTCCCAAGTCTGGGAGAGGGAGCAAGAGTTCTAAGTTATTTAGTTCTTGATCCTTAGCTAAATTGTTCAAGTTGCCCAATTAGCGGTTCTAAAATAGCGGAGAATTGTGGAATAAATAGAGTCCAAGATCTGCCTGGGCCTGCTGCTCTAAGAGTCCGATCGATACCCCTATTCCACCATCGCGCAAGATCTGAATTCCAGTGCCAGCGTTGCGCGGATCAGGATCGAGCATTGCCACAAAGATTTGTTTGATGCCGCTGGCAACCAGAGCCTGGGCACAAGAGGGCGTTCTGCCGTGAAATGAGCAAGGTTCTAAAGTAACGTAGGCTGCGATCGATGAAAGGTCGCCAGAAATCTGGGATAAAGCCATAGCTTCGGCGTGATGATGGCCAGGGGCTTGGGTATGACCACGAACGATGACGCTATCGTCTTGAACCAGGACGCAGCCAACGGGTGGATTTGGTAAACAAAACGGGAGAGCTTTGCGCCCCTCCAAAAGAGCAGCCCGCATGAATTCGATAGAATTTAACAAAATTATTGCCATCCCGAATGCATTTGTAGTGAAGTTTATAGGCGAATGGGACTTTATTTAACCCACTCCTGTGATGGTGGAGGAACTGCAATTGGTGGCTCTTGATCGATATGGTAATATCCTGCTCTAGTTATCTCTAAGTCTTCATAATATGTGACAAAATCACTGGTGTTTGGTAGAAGCTTGTCAATTTCCTGATTCTTCTTTAAACCTTCGCGCCATACACTTTTTTCAACTGTACCAATAGCCAAGTAGTTGTTTCCGATCGCATCGGGAGCTTGTTGGTTAAATAGCACGGTCAGATAATGCTCAATTTCATGTTTGTGGGCAATCAGCAGATCACAAGTTGGGCAGTAACGACAGGTGTAATTCAAGGCAATTAAGTGTTTAGGTTCGATATGAATCAACAAGGGTATTTTCCGTTGTCTGCTTTTTTGTTCGCATACAGGACAACGCGACACTCGTTCTTCTGGGTAGGGATTGAGCATAAAACCATATCTGGGAGGCAACCCACCCAACTGTGACCGCTTAGCTTTTGCCATTTACTCGTACCTCTGCGATTTGACGATTTAATTTTAACTCAGGGTTGTAGTTCAGCGTGAATTAGATATTACTTCACGCTCAGAGTCGATCACATGATTGGATAAATTTGATCGCATTACTTATATTGTTATTCGATCGCCATGAGCTTTTGGCACAGATATCACTAGAAATTTCACTTCTGCATTAGATTCATTGCGGAATTGATGAGCCGCCCCAGGTGGGATTTCAATACCTTGCTGTATTCCTAGAACAAATTCATGGCCGTCTAGCTCCATGATGGCTTCTCCTTGCAAGATATAAAAGAACTGACGCGAAACACTGTGAAAATGACGTTGTTCTCTTTGTCCAGGTGGAACACATTCTTGAATGACGCTAAAATCATCACGCTGTAAAAGATGCCAACCACTACAGACGTCTTCCCATGAGTAATGCTCAGCCGTCGATGTATTAACTACAGTCATGATGGTTTAAATCGATTAATTGCAAGATGCCTGACATCAGGATATCTCATTCCACAATCCGCCCCCCTTCCACCCGTAAAATCTGCGCCGCATCCAACCACTTGGTATCAAAAGCCCCCAAATGCGTCGTCGTCACGATCGTCTGAAACCGATCGGCAATTACCGACAACAACTGATTTTGACGATGCAAATCTAACTCCGCTAACACATCATCCAACAGCAGCAGCGGTGACTCCTGCACAATTTGTTCAATCAACTCCAACTCCGCCAACTTCAGCGCCAATACCAACGTCCGCTGCTGCCCTTGCGAACCATATGCCTTCGCTGGTGTACCATCGATCGATAGCTGCAAATCATCCCGATGCGGCCCGATCAGCGTCGTTCCCAAACTCACTTCTGCCACCTGGCGCTGCTGTAACCGCTCCTGAAAAGTCTGGTGAATACTCTCCACGCTATTGTCTCCCACACTCACGCTTGGTAAGTAATCGATCGATAGCTGCTCCCGCTCCTGACTAATGAGGCTATGCCAACGTTGAGCGATCGGCACCAATCTCTCCAAAATCCTGGCTCGCCGTCGCATTACCTTCGTCCCAGCCGCGATTAATTGCTGATTCCACAGGTCTAACTCAGTATTAGAGATTACCTGCGGTACAACAGAGCTGACCGGTAGGTCTTCCCCTTGCTTTAACAAGGCATTTCGTTGCTTCAACACCTGTTGATAGCTCTGCAAAATGTGTCCGTAAACTGGCTCAATTTGCAACAATAAACCATCGATCCAATGCCGTCGCCGTTCCGGTGCCCCGCGCACCAAATCCAAATCCAAACAAGAAAATTCTACCGCGTTGAAATTCCCCAAAAAATCCATCTGCCGCCGCAGCTTTTCTTGATTCACCTCTGCTGTCCGTCGCCCCTGAGCACGCAGCGTGAGGCTCAGATCCACCGTGCCATGTAACCTGTCGATCTGTCCTTGAATCCGTCCTTCCACCGCGCCAGTAGCTACCAAATCGCGATCCTTGCTTACCCGATGGCTCTTCAGGGTGGCCAACAGCTCCACAGCTTCTAGTAAATTAGATTTACCTTGAGCATTCTCGCCCAAGATAATTGTCTTGGGCGCAGTAAACTCGATCGACTGATCTTGATAGTTACGAAACTGGCGGAGCTGAAGCTTTTTAAGAAACACAGGTTAGGCTTTACGGGAATACCAGCGGAGAAAAAGTTTCTCACCTTCAATCCAAACTAGCATTAACATACTAAACCCCACACAAATCCCTAACTCCAGCATGTCCAATGGATGAGTACCAAAGAAGCTCTGAAACGGTGGGAAATAAACTAAAGCCAATTGCAACAGCGTTGTGACCGACACCGCCCACAGCAGATAGGGATTGGAAAAGAAATTAATTTCGATTAAGAGTTGACTGTTCGATCGAATGGCCAACGCATGAGCCATCTGGGCTAGGCAAAGCGTGGTAAAGACGACGGTCTTCCAAGTGTCATGATCACGAGGATAACTATCAGCCGTGGTGTAATCATACATAATTTTCATCATGAAAATTGTCAAAATACCAAACACCAGCCCAATCCGCATCATATAAGAACCCAAACCCCGTGCAAAGATACTTTCTTTGGGGTGAAAAGGCGCTCGATTCATCACATTCGGTTCCGGTGGCTCCACCGCCAAAGCCAAGGCAGGAAGACCGTCAGTAACCAAGTTCATCCACAGAATTTGGAGTGGCGATAAGGGCACACCGCCCATCCCTAACAATGGGGCAGCGGCGATCGTCAAGACTTCACCAATGTTGCTACCCAAAATGTACTTAATGAACCGCCGAATGTTGGTATATACGACCCGTCCTTCTTCGGTAGCGGCCACGATCGAAGCAAAGTTGTCATCTAACAGCACCATATCACTGGCTTCTTTACTAACATCCGTACCGGTAATACCCATGGCTACCCCAATGTCGGCTTGTTTGAGGGCGGGGGCATCATTCACCCCATCACCAGTCATAGCCACCAGGTGGTGACGGGCTTGCAGCGCTTTTACAATCCGCAGCTTGTGTTCGGGACTGACCCGAGCGTAAACGTTAGTATCATCGACGATATCCTCTAAGTTTTCGGTGCTCATCTTGGCCAATTCAGCCCCTGTGACTACACGGCAGGAAGGATGAGCAATGCCTAAATCTACGGCGATCGCTTGCGCGGTTAATTGATGATCGCCAGTAATCATCACCGTCCGAATACCCGCTGTATTACACTTGATCACCGCCTCTCTGACCTCTGGCCGGGGAGCATCCAACATTCCCACCAAGCCCAACCAGATCAGATTTTGTTCGGCGCGATCGTCACCAGCTTGTGGTACCCGTACCAATTTTCGATAGGCCAGACCCAAAACCCGCAGACCTTGACCAGCCAACTGATTATTTTGGTGGAGGATCTGTTGCCGTTGCTCGGCAGTCATGGCGGAGATCACGTTATCGATCGCAACTCCCCGACAACGTTCTAAGATCATCTCTGGCGATCCTTTAGTGAACAACACATAGCCTTTGTCTTGCTGACAAATCACACTCATTCGCTTCCGATCACTATCAAACGGAATTTCGCCCATTCTCGGCAGCGTTTTCTGGCTAGCCGTCTGACTGATACCAGCTTTTTCAGCTAAGACCACGAGAGCCCCTTCAGTAGGATCACCAATAATTTGCCATTGACCATCATTGAACTGCAATAGCGCATCATTACAGAGCGTTGCTCCCCACAGCAACCGAGTCAGGTCAGGGTGAGTAGCCGGACTGGTTTGAGCACCTGCAATCTGAAACTCACCATTAGGGTCATAACCTGCACCAGTGATC
>JAYUSR010000080.1:0-2237 GCA_043755575.1 Synechococcales cyanobacterium | reverse complement strand
TCCAGCAAGAAGAATATAACTCTAGTCGCTTTGTGAACTGGTGGTTCGAGAAACGCGCCTTTGATACCCGTGGCTCCTTGGTAGCTTTGGTGGTAGGAGGTCTAGGACTGGCAGTAGCTGAAAATTTCCTGGCAACCTTGGCTCTATGCGTAGTTGGTGGCCTAGTATTGGTTGCCGCTAGCTGGACAGAAGAAGATCCCCGCAAGGTGGGCAAAATCAAGCTAAACATGACCGATCGCTTAACCGCCATCTATCAACTCTCGATCGGCCTTTACGCCGTAGTGGTGGCAGGGATTCTATGGTCGATCGCCTCTCTGGGGTATAGCGCTGCACCAATTTTATGGTTAGCATCGGTAACGCTAATTCAAAGCGCTCCCCTGTGGCTGATGTTGGCCAATGCTATTCTGTGCCAAACGAAAGCAAGAAACAGCAGGCTTTCTTGGCCGATGCCAAAGAGATTTTGGCCGATTATGATCCCTACGTGATTGGGATTACTGGCAGCTACGGTAAAACCAGTACCAAGGCAATTTTGGGCAGCTTGTTGGAGGCGATCGAACCAACTTTTTGGACTCCCGGCAGCATCAACACCGAGATGGGGATTACTCGCCAAATCCGGGAAAACCTCAAAAGACAGCAGCGCCTGGCAATTATTGAAATGGGTGCTTACCAAATTGGCTCGGTAGCAAAGCTCTGTCGGCTCACGCCCCCCGATGCCGGTTTGGTGACAGCAGTGGGTGTAATGCACTTAGAACGTTTCGGCGGTATTGAAAATATTTATAAGGCTAAGTGTGAGTTACCTCAAGCGATCGATCCCACTGGCTTATTAGTGTGCAACGGCGATAACTCTGGTGCCCGTAAGATGGCTAGCGAATATCCTAAGGCCACCACAATTCTTTATGGGTTAGAGCCAGAGTTAGGTCATTTAGATTGCTGGATGTCCGATATTGTGGCCACCATGGATGGCACCACTTTTAATTTGCATTGGCAGAAGGAGGTCTATGCCGGTTTCACTAAGCTGTTAGGTGTACCGATGCTCTCTAACTTGGTGGGGGCTTTTGCCATGTGCTGCGCTCTGGGCAAAAACCCAGAATATGTGATTGCGGCAATTCGCAGCATTGAGCCAGCCAATAACCGTTTAAATCTGCGCAAGAACGGCGACGGCTTTATTTTGGATGATTCTTATAATTCTAATCCGATCGGTTTTGCGTCGGCTTTAGAAGTACTAGAAGGCCTACCCGGTGGTCGCAAGATTTTGATGACTCCCGGCATGGTAGAGCTAGGTGATCTACAGGCCGCAGAAAATCGCCAGGTGGCGCTGAAGGCGGCAGAGGTCTGTGATCTGGTAATTGTGGTGGGTGACACCAACAAGCAAGATCTGATGACGGGCTTGAAGGAAGGTGGTTTATCGGAAGATAAAATTCTGACTTTCGATAATCGGGATAAGGCTCTGGCTCATTTGATGAGCAAGGAGTTCAAACAGCCAGCAGATATGATTTTAATCGAAAATGATCTCCCCGATCTCTATGAGGCCGAGATGAAGTTCTAGGGCAAAACAGCTTGAACTTCTCATCGGCAATCAGTTTGAGATTCTCACAACATCACAACAGAAACATCTTGAGTCAAATAAATCTGACAACTCGGCTTTTTCGGTGTCAAACCTTGCACCGCAGGATTCAGGCTAAATTTAGCATAGCAAGTTCGGTAGAATCAGATTTCACTCATTGAGAGTAAATGCTTGAACAACAAAACCCGATCTGTCTCGGTGTATTATGAAATTGAAAGGATCAGACCCAACTGTCACGACTTTTCCTAAAGAATGTTCGCCAAAGGCCATATAGAGTTTTGATAAATTGCCGACATTGGAAATAATATATTCTCTGTTGACAAAGGTATCTGTACGATCTAAGCCGGTAAGGGACATAATCACAGATTTACCTTTTGATGCTAGATTAATTCTATTATGTACCTCAGCGATCAACTGCTCAAGCGTTAACCCATCAATTTGTTGCTTAGTCCAGGAAAAGAGTACTGACTGGTAGGCATTACCAATATAGCCTTTAGCTGCTCTGCCCGATGCGTTCCTAGATCTCATATCCACAGGAATTTTAATATTCAACACATCGGTAGCGGCAATCAGTTGTTTGGCGGTCTGCTTGATAATCATAGTTGAAACGATGATATTTCTGCTGCACGTTTCACCGGGATTTTGCCCTATGTAACTTTTTTGAATCCCTTCG
>JAYUSR010000079.1:0-2240 GCA_043755575.1 Synechococcales cyanobacterium | reverse complement strand
CAAGTTGTTGAATCGGGCAGTCATAGCGAATTGCTTGATATTGATAATGGTCGTTATGCCAGCTTCCATGCCCAGCAGTTCCGCTGATGAGCAATTTTCATTTTATAATACTTTAGTTCTACTATTTACCTGTTTTTTAGCAGTAGCGGCCTTTGTCCCAGTTTCCGTATGATGAATTCTCCAAAAATTTACTGGAGACTACACTTATGCCGATCGGCAATGTTGAGATCGCTAAAACAGTAGTCAGTGAAGTCCGGGAAATCGATCTCTATTTCGTACCACATACACCCAGTCTGTCAGCTCCAGCCTTAGGGCTACTGCAACGCTTAGCTACTACTCCTACTAGCTTCGAGCCTTTTCGTAATCCCGTAGCAGTGGAAAATATCAAGAGCTGCTTGGTCAAGCTCTTAGATTTGCATGGTGAACTTACCAAAGCTGCCAAGAAGAACAATCGCCCTAGCGTGCCTGAACACCAACTGCCTTATTTGTGGATTATTACGCCTACTCTTTCTGCTCAAAAATTGCGAGATCTCCGTGCAGAAGTTAATCTAGAGCTATGTAGCAGTGGTGTATATCTGTTGGCTCCAACGTTACGGACTGGAATTGTGGTGGTGCATCAATTGCCAGAGAGTTCGGATACTCTGTGGTTAAGAATTATGGGTCGCGATGGCGTACAAACTCGTGCAGCCCAAGAAATTGCGAAGCTACCTGTGGGAAATCCCTATCGTGGAAAAGCTCTGCAATTACTAGCCAATCTAAAAATCCAGCTAGAAGCTAAGACCAAAAAATCTTCAAAAGATCGGAAATTAATTATGAATTTATCTCCTTTGTATTTAGAACAAATTAATCAAGCTGAGCAACGGGGTGAAAAAATTGGTGAACAAACTGGCAAAGCCGGAATGGTATTTACACAGCTTAATTATCGTTTAGGTAATCTTGCGGCTGATCTCCGGCAACAAGTGTATAGTCTGAATAATGAACAGTTGGAGGCTTTGGGTAAAGCGTTACTAGATTTTAAGGAGGAACGAGAATTACAGGCTTGGTTGGAGCAGAGCGAAATTCAAGACAGTCTGTAGATTTCGATTCAGGCGATCTAGTTGTCAGAAAAAATCAAGTATTACTTGCGATGACAATATAGCTTGTTTCTTTGACTTGGTAAGTGCCATCGGCGTTTTTCTCCAGAAAGTCAAGACCTTTATCAAAAAGCACCCTGTAAATTCTGTTGTTTTCCAGCCAGATGGTCAACTCTCGTCGATGGGGAAAAGGTGGCTGCGATCGATTGGGATAAGTGCGCATCTCCACAGTAAGCTTTCCAGATAGATGAGACATCGCCCCTTCAATTACCGCCTTCCGACGAGTATCATGCCTGTCGTAGTCCTCTTTAAGCTGCTGTATCTGAACAGCACACTGAGAAGCAGCATCCAGCCAATCACCTTGCAGCAAAGATGCCAACAGCTCCGCACCCGATTCCTGCAAGTACCGATCGCAGTAGACTAACTTCTTCACCTGATTTCCCTTCAGAACCGAATCAAGCCCCAATTGCCCTTGCAACTCAGCAAGACTCATATTCCCCCACTTTGGGCTCGGAAAGATAACGAGCGTATCAGGGTCTTCCAAGGCTTTAGCTGATACCAAAGTTGCCTTGGCTTTCAATGCATCTAAGTCCTCCACAACATGGTTAACTCCCTGTTTACTGCGAGTCTGAAAACACTCGATCGCCTTTGGCGCAAGCGGAGCTATCGGCTTTTCCCCTTCATAACGAAGCTGAAGAGCGGTGTGATGCTCTGATTGACTACTGAAACAGATCGTTGGCAACTGTGCAGCCGTGGTGGTATAGAGCCTCAACAAACCTTGATCAATCCACTGCGCCAACCGTTTCCGCAGCACTCGTACTTGGTCATCGTTGGTTCGATCAGGCAGATTAGTCACAATCAGCTCCAATGGTGCAGACAAACCCAATGAATCTACAAGCTGGGCTAGTTGCTTAAGGCTGAATAGATCCGTGATATTTGGCAAATACCCAATACTATGAGAATTTGCTCTCTTACAATGACTGTCTACCAAAACCCCCGTCTGCGTGAGGCTAATGCGATTGGCATCTGGGGCAAAAGATTTCAGAGCTTCATCAGGCTGATCGAGTTCGACAATGGGCAGCAAGAAATTAGCCACTGAGTGCCGATCGAGTTCATGATGAAAAGCCTGATTCGTGTAAGTACGCAAGCAGTCATAGCAACTGCTGT
>JAYUSR010000078.1:0-6468 GCA_043755575.1 Synechococcales cyanobacterium | reverse complement strand
GTCGATCGCGCGATCGACTTCATGTTGTAAGTACTTATAGGTTGAAGTGCTTAACTGTCTGGATAAACAGAGTAGTGGATACATCCTTAATCTGAGGTCGGCCTAGTTCGCTGTTTTCTAAAGCTTGACTAGCTGCCTTAAAGCAGTGTTTGTATAGCTTCCCCAGCCTTTCAATGTAATCAGCGATCTCGGCAGTTCGTTCGCTGCGATGGTCAGTTTTAGATTGTGTTTCTGCTTGTACGTCTGGTAACGCTTCAGCCTGTTGCCATTGCTGTTCAGCACGGCTACGAGCAGTTTCCAGCAGTGAAATTTTGCCTTTACTATCTTGAGTCAGCATCACCCGTTCACCGTTGGCTCTGGCCATCACCAAATTATCTCCAGCTGGCCGCCAAATAGTGTGAGCTTCGCCATCATCGCCAATGCAGTCCATTACCGAGCGTTCACCGTATTGAGTGGTAACGGTGCGCGGTTGGCCTTTTACTTTAGCTGCGATTAGTTTCATACTTAAAGTTGATCCTGGTTTAGTTAGTGGGATTTAGAGAGCGATCGATCTTCTTTTGCGGGATAGTCGATCGCTTTCTCAGTACATATATTCTAGCAAATTTCATTGCTTTTGTATATGCTTTTTGTAGTTACAAAACATTAAATTTATCAGGCTTTTTATCTATATTTACAGCTCTGAATAAGCTATAATGTCTAAAGATATGAAATTGTTATGTCATGACAAAAGCCAAGACGGCCAGTTTTCGGATCGACCAGGACAAATGGGATGAATTTATTGCCATCGCCGAAAGCAATGGCATGACTGGAAGCAAAATTATTGTGGATGCGATCGATCGTTACATTGCTGGCACCTATCCCCCCATCAACCAGCCTTCCCGGAAGCCCCGATTAAGTGGGAGCCGGGAAGAGCTGACTAATTTGAGCCATCAGTTAGCGGCAGCGGTGGCACAGATCGAGCAGTTGGCTAATGGTCAAACGGCTTTGTTGAAAGAGATGGAAGATTTAAAGGAAAATCCAAAAACATGACAACTCCTTTGGACAGCCCTTGGAAAGATATTCTTGAAGCCTATTTCCCTCAATTTATGGCTTTCTTTTTCACTGATGCCTTCGGTGAAATCGATTGGTCACAAGGCTTTACGTTTCTAGATGGGGAGCTGCAACAGATTACCCGCGAGGCGGAAACCGGGCGGCGGTATGTCGATAAATTAGTCAAGGTCTATCTGCGCGATGGCACTGAGCGTTGGGTGGTGGTTCATATTGAGGTGCAGAGCCAAAAAGAGGCGGATTTTGGCCAGCGGATTTTTACTTATTTTGCTCGACTTCAGGATAAGTTTCAGCGGGAGGTGGCCAGTTTGGTGATCCTGGGTGACACCGACAAAAGTTGGCTTCCTTCTTCCTATGAAACGGGGCTGTTTGGCTGTCAGCTGCGGTTCACTTTTCCCATCGTGAAGTTGGTAGAATACAAAAAGAGGGTGGCCGAGCTGGAGAGCAGTGATAATCCTTTTTCGGTGGTGGTACTGGCTCATCTGGCCGCTCAGGCAACTAAAGATAAACGCAGTCAAGAGCGCCGCCGCCAGCGGAAGTTCATTCTGACTACAATGCTCTATGAGCGAGGGTATGGCCGTCAGGAAGTCCTCGACCTGTATCGATTTATCGATTGGGTTTTAACTCTACCCCTGGAGATGGAAGAGTCATTTACCGAAGATTTAGCTGTTTACGAAGGAGATAAAAATATGCCTTATATCACCAGTGGTGAAAGAAATGGTATTAAACGCGCCAAAGGAGAGATAGCTCTGGAATTACTCCAAAGGGGTATGTCTGTGGAAGAGGTGGCTGCAATCACAAAGCTGTCAATTTCTGAGGTTGAAGGCTTTGCAGAAGAACAAGCAAAAACTTAAAATCAAAACTAACGTATCTTATCTATCAGAATGGACTGCTGCTCCCATTTTTACAATCTGGCAAGCTGTAGTTTGCAAATAGAATCAACACAAACCTCTTGGTAAAATTTTTATTCCTTTTTCTTTAAAATCATCGATCCGCCCAATCCTACAGAAATCATCAGCGTTGCCAATCCTGTTCCATAAGCTGCACTGCCCTGTCCTATTTGCGATCGGCCAACTTCTTGGTAGTAAGCTTCAGCTACACTTTCACCACCTTTCGATCTAAGCTCAGTTAAATCCTTTCCCGATTTCTGCAATCTTCCTCCAGCCTCAAAGAAATTCATACTTGAGAGAAGCCCAAGTACAACCACCATAAATCCCAAACTCCTCATCAACATAATTTCTGATTTTAAATACACCTTCATTAGTATTCCCAAACTTAACCAGTACGAGGTATAAATCAAATAATGAAATGTTGATCTCAGTCACAGCCGAATTTTAAGGCATTATGCAAACTGTAGATATCAACAGAAAGTCCTATGCACCATCCAGATATCTACGACATAGTTTCAATCATCGAGGATTACTTCATCCTTACTGACACTAGATTTAGATGCCAAATCGAATCCGTTATCTTCACTGAGCCATATCACATTACGGATAAAGAGCATTACAGCGGTAAAAAAGCTTACAAAGGATTGAAAATAACCCGTCAGCTCGCTCATGGGAGAATTGAGATTAATATTGTTGGCTATGAAAAAGATTCAGATTTAGCCAAATTTCATTATTTCGCCGATGTCAATCCATTACAGCCACTAGAGTTGATCGAATCAGAGAACACTAAGTACAACACCGAAGCTTTCCGAGACATCATCAGAAAGATCATCATTCTAGATAGAAACAGCAAAATCGAACCTCAAATGCAAGAAAACTAGAAATTTTTTTTATGCAGCAGCCCGACCTCTTCTCTCAAAAGGTCTGAGGTAAACTCACTCTGCTACTGGAGAAGCTAAATTAGCACCACTTCATCAACCAAATCCCGATCAATCGCCCTCATTTCATCCCCTAACAGCCCCGCCGGATCTAAAATCTTCTGCCTAGACCAATCCACGTCAGTGAAACCAGAAATAGATATCCTACACACCTTATTTTTCACTGCCAACCGCTCCAACAACCGCCGAGCCGAAGCTTCCAAGCATTCCACTGTTAGCGCATCATCTGCCACCGACTGATAAAACAGCTCCCGCGTCGTCTCCGACACCATCCGCCTGCCCTGCAACTCTTTCCCAATCCCTAACCGCGTAAACACATCATGCAAAAAGTCGATCGCATTCGACCCCTCATGAATCGTCCAGCCAAACGCCTCAAAGATTAAGTCCCTTACCCAGCTCTGCTTATACTTCCGATCCAGCGCCTGCACCAGCGGATGCGATCGATGATAAACAATCCGCTCGGTGTGGAAATCCATCAGATCCAAGGCTGCAACTACCAAAGCCTGCAAGAAGCGCTTGCCCAGCCGCCGGTAGAATTTAATCTCCTGGCTCATAATCTCAGCATTCTCCAACCCCTCCAGCTCGGCAATCACCGCCAAGTTCTGCACCGCCGCCCGCAGTTCCAAGCGGCCAGCGGCTTTCCCATAGTCTAGATAAAACAGTCGGTAGAACTTCTCTGCATCAAACTCCACCCCGGGCAAGCTCAGTAGGTGCATTACTTTGGCCGCCCGTACCCGGTCTTCCAAGCTAGCCGCTGTGGAGGCCAGGGTTTTAGCCGCCCAGGTTTCGGTGTGGCGGTAGGGATCGACGGGTAAGCTGGCTTCAAACTGGGCATCATCTCGCCAGATGCCATCGCGGGTCTGTTGGCGCTCGGTCTTCAATGCCTTGGCCTCCTCTGACGCATCTTCACAGATTTCCACTGCATATCCGGCTTCCTCATATAAAAGCTGCAATCCCCGGTAGCCCATTTCAGCATAGGCGTGATCCAATTGCTCCTGGGCGGCGATGAACTCATCAATAATTCCTTGCAGCTGTGCCCACTGGGGATCTGGGGGGGCGTTGAAGTTAGGCAATTGATACCAGCGACTTGTTTTCAGCGCGGAATCCACCTGGGCATTCATAATTCCCTGAATGCTGAAGCCCTTGGGTCGGTTGGCCATGATCCGCTCGGGGCAATAGATAATCCGGGGAATTGGTTCCCGCACCCGGCCTAAGCCCTGCTCATGATCCGAAGCAGATAGGGTGCCACAGAATCCCACGGCAGCGGCGAAGTGTCCCTGGGTATCGATCGATAGTCCCGACGTAGCTACGGGGGTGTAGATCAAGACATCGATTTGATGGCTCTCTATATATATGTCGGGGTTGGCAATGAATTCACCAACGTTGCTGCTTTCCGCTCGAAATAGGATCACCTTTTTATCGGGGTAACGGCTCAAGATTTCCCTTTTTAGGCAGCGGGCATTGAGTTTAGAAGTGGAGTACACAGCCACTCTTTCCCCCGCGCCGATTTTTTCAAACACAGCCGCTCGTACCTGGGTCTCTTTGGTGCAGATTTTGACTAGGGGTTTAACGCTGTCTTTGTGGTGAATCAGCAGGCGGGTATTAGTGACCTCCGTGCCACACAGTGCCATCAGGGCTTTGGTCACATGACTGGTCACTCCTTTTTGAGCCACTGTCACCCCACCAGTTTGAGCGGCGTGTTTCAGGGTTTGGGCAATGGCTAAGATTGCGGCCTGCTGGCGCTGGGGGTTACCGTAGGTCTTAGACATAAACAAGCCCTTCAGGAATTCTCCTGGCTCATCCATAGTCAGAGCCAGCGGTTCGGTCAGGAATTGGCTAGGGTTATGGAAATAGGCTTGGCCACAGCTCACTACCCCTTGGTGATGGGCAATATCCATATGCAGGGCTTCAATATCGGCGCGGTTATCCCGGCGGTAGTCCTGGGTATGGGGGATTCTCATGCCCAGCTGCTGTTCGATGCGGTTAGCCACTTGTCCGCCCAGGGCATTAGTGGGGCACCACCACAGCAGATACATCTGGGGATTGTGGATGGCTAAAGCTGCGCCCATGATCATGGCGGTGGTTTTCCCGGCTCCCAGTGGGGCATCAATAATGGTCAGTCCGCTTTGGGGTAGGTAGCTGGGAATATATTCGCCGCTGGTAACTCTGGTGGGAGCAATAGAATGGCAGTGGGCCTGGTGATGGGTCTGTTTGCGTACCCAGTCCAGCCAGCGGAAGTGGGTGGGGGCTAGGCTCATGGCGCTCTGCAACCAATTCACCGCCGCTTCATATCCTGATTCTTGATAAATACTGGTTAAAACATCTCCAATTCCTTTGCCCTGAGCGTTGTCCCATTGCAGGTGTTTGACTGGTGCCCCGATCTTTTTCAATGCGGTAGCAATTTTCCATGCCGATTTTCGGACTAGCGCCGCTGTCTCGGGATTAGCATCTTTGTCTAAGGCTAAATAAATATTTACGTGGGGAGCTAGCTCTTGTAAAGATTGGTGCAGCTCTCCCCCCAGGAAAGCCATGTGATGACCGGGCAAACTGATCGCTAAATACCCCAAACTCAATAGGGCTTTGGCTTCTTTGTCGCCTTCGACGATGAATAGAGCAATGGACTTACAGGCTTTCGCCCTGCCGGTAGCGGAGTGCTTGGCCTGGTCGATGCCGTGCCAGACATCGCCATGAGTGGCACTGGGTAGTACTTCGGAAGTCAGGCGAGTGCCATCGCCCCAGCCCCGGAGGACTTCTCCACCTGGTGGCATATTGGCGATGGTGGCTGGATAGTAAGTAGCCGGAATTTCTATGCCGTTGACCTGTTCGATCAGTCGGTGAATGGCTTCCGGAATTGGAGTCAGAGTCGGGATCGGGGTTTTGCCAGTTTCTACCAGGTACTTTCTGGCTTTGCCCTTCAGATGGTCATAGATCGGAAATTCGGCTTTGGCGGCGGCTAAGTGACCATCGGCGCGCAGATGGCAGATCATCTGGCCAAAGTCGTGGGGGCGGTGCTGTTGATAAAATCTCGATCGAATGCGGTTCAAGATCGCATAGTTGGTGAACTCTTCCCCGTCTGTCACATAAACTGAAGCAGCTTGCAGGGCGGAATGGATAATCGTGCCATCAAAAATATTTAAGGATAATTCTGGCGAGAGGATTGAAGTAGTAGCTGTATTAGCGAAATTCATGGGGGTCTATGGGATGATAGACCGCTCGTTTGTTAGTTGCGGATGCTGTGGTGAGTGATATGTCTTGTCAGTCAGTATTAGGAAACTAGTGCATTTTTTTTATAAAAAAGTCGTAGAAATTCCTTAAAAGGTGGCAACAAGAAAACTATCTAGGGTAAAATGTAGTCACTAGCTAAATGTTGTTTTTGTTTTATTTTAAATAAAACTTCTACATTTTCATTTTACCCATCTCACTTTGCTTCTGGCATTGGTTTGAGGAGGTCAGAAACCTCAAACATGAGAAACAATAATCTACCAGCGCCGCTTGATGCCTAATATCGAGCGGCTTTGGTTATTGGATTTGGTTTTGTTTGCTGGGGTTGTGGCCGGTTAGGCGATCGATCGAACTTAGCTCGATCCAGTAAA